>JAYEIF010000068.1:0-19058 GCA_034659895.1 Candidatus Zixiibacteriota bacterium | reverse complement strand
ACCACGACTGTTACTTCATTTGAGCCAATAGCTCAAGCGATTTTACAGGATTAAGCAACCGCACCTCTCTATCACCAGCTACTTTTACATCAGCAGCATCAATTAAAAGATTGCGAAGTTGAGCAGTCGTAAGGTCAGGTCGAACTGCCAGAAGTTTTGCTGCCAGATTTGTTGTGTTGGGCGAGGACATTGAAGTCCCACTAAGTTTCATTTCATGGCCGCCGGGGATATAGCTTTTAACCTCAAATCCATTAGCGTAAACATCAACTTTGCCAAAGCTTGTAAAACTGGTCTCGTCACCAGCTTGGTCTACTGCTCCAATTGAGATGATATTAGGCAAATCAAATCCACTTGGAATGTACTCTTCGAAATTCACGTTGTTGTCTGCATTCCCCGCTGAAGTGATGAATAGAATCTCTGGCGCATTCTTGATAGATTCATACAGGGCGCTTTTACCAATTTCAAACAGCTTTCGCGCAAAAGCCTTTCTTTCCTCGGGAGTTTCGCCAACATTGTTAGCCTCAAGAGCGCTCTCAACCCCGGATAAACTTCCCCCCCAACTCATATTGACCACGCGCACTCCATTGTCCTTGTAATACTTGATAGTCTCGACAGTAGCTACAGAATCTTTGCGAGCCTGCTTTAATGTTGGTTTCTCAGGTATCATGTGGTAGTCAAAAGTTATACGCGATGTGAGAAGTCTTGCATAAGGATTGCCACGAAGAGCTATGCCCGCAACATGTGTCCCATGTGCATGATTACCATACTTGGCGACATCCTCGATAAACGGTTTAACTTCCTCGGGTTTCATACTACTCATTATTTTTTTCAATTCTGTGGACTCATCGCTGTCAACATTCGCTTGAATATCCGACAAACCTTTCATCAACCGCTCAAGTCTGGGGCGGTTTTTTTCAACATTCTCAATAGGATATAGCAGCTCTTTAGTTTTGTCAGAGTGATAGGTGTAGGCCATTCCATGGACATCATCGACATAACCATTGTTATCATCATCAATGTCGTTATTAGGGATTTCCTTGTTATTGGTCCAGAGTTGGTCATTAAATAGAGCAATATCGCTACCCGAATCCCATATACAAATAGTAACCGGAGTATAATCCTTCTCTTGTTCCAGAGTAACCTCGCGGTCAGCCCATATATTTGTTTTTTCTACTTTGTTAGCATCGATATAAGCATCGAGCACTTCGACAACAATAGAATTATAAGGTAGATAATTGTGGATAGTATATCCCATAGATACAAGCTGTTCAGCGACATCCTTACTTATCTCGCCATTGGTTTTGTCAAGAATAGGCTGGATACGTGAACCAACAATCCCCACAATCAGATTACGGCTAATCATTTCTGCTCTGCCTTTAGAAGATTCAAGTTCATCACCCACGACTTCATAAGGCAATCCATTCACACGGTTACTGTACTCTTTTTTGATGGCAGCCAAAATGTCCTTATTATCACCACTAACCGCAGCAATATACGAGTTTGTGAAAAGCCCTGCTGTTAGCCGCTTTGCTTCCTTTTCCTCCAATTGTTTGGACATCTTTAAATACTTGTGATAGTCATCGTACCGATGATCCAGCATCGCAATAACTCCGAGAACACCATAGTAGCCCTTGAGGGTGGTTTTGTCTAAAATTTCATATTTCTCAAGATCGTTTTTAAGATCCGTCTTAAGTTCATGAGCCAGCTTCAGCAATGCTTCATCATCGTCAAGAAGTTCCACGGCTTTGATATCAAGCTTGTAAGTGTACCGAGGAAGGTCATCAAGTCTTTCAATCTTGATTTTCTCTGCAATTACTGGCTGTGCCATTAACCATGCAAATGCAACCAGCAATGTTGTCAGTGTCAATGACAGTTTTCTCATAATTATTACTCCTTTAATACTAAACATTAATATTCATAACAAATATCACTGACGAACATAATCAAATCACATCAGATTGATAACTAATCTATGTGGAATCTTACGAGGAGGCAAGACCTTAGTTTCAATAAATATCCCGTGACTGTTCATGAAAAATTAGCTCTAAATTCCAGTCTCAATCTGTCTAAAAAACGAATAAAAGCATAATTTATTGAAATTGACAGAAAACCAACAAAATAAATAGTGGCTGTGTTTGACTCTGAGACTGAGAGTTAGATAAAGAAAAAATTAATTTTCCTGTTAGTTGTTGAGATAGACTCTGTTAGAAGAGTTTGATTTATAGAAAACAAATAAAAAATTCCTTGACATCAATAGCCAAAATGTGATTTAATAGATGTGGGCTAAAATAGGGCTCACAGGATGAAAGTGGAGAATTGTGGGAATTTCTAAATGAGCGGTTTTTACGGTCAATTTCACACTACGATGGACGTTAAGGGTCGTTTTGCATTACCATCGCGACTACGCAATGTTGCAGATGAAGATGGCAAGATGTATCTCGATGGTAATCTTATCCTTACCAAGGGATTAGAGGGTTGTTTAAGTCTTTACCCCGAGGTCGAATGGCAGACAATTCAGGGACGTTTTTCTTCACTCAGTTTTACCAAGAGAAATTATCGGTATTTCAGCCGTCGTTTCTATTCATCGGCGGCTTTAGTCAAGTCCGACAAGAATGGCAGAATTCTGATTCCGGCTCAGCTGACAGCGGATGCACATCTCAAAAAGGATCTGACCGTTATTGGTGTTAATCGTTCAATTGAAATCTGGAACCCCGAGCGATTTGAATACTATCTTGAGCAATTTCATGGTAGCTGGGAAGAGGTTGCAGAACAATTATTTGCTTCTGACAGTAACAGTGAGGAGTGAGTGTATGCACATGCCGGTGATGGCCGGTGAAACCGTCAAGCTTTTGATAACGAACCCGCACGGGGCATATCTTGATCTTACAGTTGGAACTGGGGCACACTTGGAGGCAATAGCTTTAGAATTAGAATCGATGGCTCGACTCTATGGCTTAGATAAAGATAAGGAAGCTGTTGAGTTAGCATATCGAAGGTTGGATGAGCTATCCCAGTCAGTACAAATTGAATGTGCCTCATATGGTGATATCGTTGATGTCTTAGAGTCTTTCAAAGATAAAATGTTTGACGGGATACTGATGGATCTTGGTTTATCCTCAGTGCAATTGGACAATCCACAGCGCGGATTTTCATTTCGAGTAGATGGTCCTCTTGATATGCGATTTGATCCTCAACGTGGTGGTTCTACTGCGGAAGATATTCTTATGTCTTCATCTGTACAGGAATTAACGGAAATTATGCGCTCCTATGGTGAACAACCACAGGCAATGCGTCTCGCTCGCGCCATTGTAAAGGCAAGAGAGGACGAACCAATTCATACAACTTCCCGCCTGACCGATATAATCATGCGCACTATTTCACCACCGCACCAGAAGAAGGCATGCATGCGTGTTTTTATGGCGTTGCGCATTGCTGTCAATAAAGAGCTTGATCTTCTCAGTCAAACCCTGCCGCATCTGCCAGATCTGATGAAAATCGGAGGACGGCTTGCTGTTATTGCATATCATTCACTCGAGGATCGAATTGTCAAACGCTTTTTCCAACGCGAGATAAAAGGCTGTATATGTCCGCCGGATTTTCCTAAATGTGTTTGTGGACGTCTTCCGCTCTTTGCTCCTATAACTCGTCGAGCTGTAAAAGCTGATGAATTCGAGATCCGGGAGAATCCGCGGGCGCGGTCTGCAAGACTGCGAGTGGTTGAGAGGGTGGCCTCATGAAGAAGTCAATACGCAGATTCAGCGAGACTGTTAAAATGCGGTCATCAATTCTGAATCGTATCCGTTCACATCGTTATTTTCCACTATCAATACTGGCAGTTACTGTCCTACTGGCTTCCTGTATACATGTCTGGCAACGTGTGATAGTACTTGATCTTGTGCATGAGGTGTCTTGTCTTAGAATTGATAACGCCTCTCTAATTGATGATACTCGTAAAGTACATTCTGATATAGTTTCATTGTCCTCCTCCGCAAGAATTGAACAATATGCCTCTGATTCATTGGGGTTGGAAACAGTCCCTGCTGAGAGATTATATACTCTGATAAGAACTCATCAAGAGACACCTGAGTTGACTGACGACATGGCCATTATTCTTTCCGCCGTCAAGCGGGTAGCCGCTCACATGCCTTCTATTACCAGATCTAATGCTACTGCTGGAGAGCTGCCGTGGACTACTATTGATTCACTGGCAAGAGGAGTTGACGCCAAATGAAACGTACTCGGATGGAAAAAGTTCGCTTGAGTTTTGTTTTGGTAGCGGTATGTTTATTTTTCAGTGTAGTTACCCTTCGACTGGTGCATTTGCAGATAATTCTAAACCCTGAGTATAGTAAGATAGTCCAACGGCAATCCAGCGGGACAGTTAATATACCAGCACCCCGTGGAATAATCTACGATCGCTATGGAAAAGTCGTAGCGAATAATGTTACTCGTTCCTCGTTGTATTCGTATGCTGTGAACAATCGAGAGCTTGTCCGTGTCGGACGATATCTTGATTCTCTACTCAACCTGAAGTCCGGGACTTCTCAATCCAGATATAATCTAAAAGTAAGAAGATTTCGGTGGATAGAGCGACGTATAAATGACAAGTTGGCAAATCAAATAGAGTCCACCGCTCCCAAGGGGTTATATCTGCGGGCAGAGACACAGCGAGATTATCCGCAGGGCCTTGTTGGTAAACAGATTCTTGGCTTTACGAATATCGACAATAAGGGACAGTCTGGTTTTGAGTTGAGTTGTGATTCCTTGTTGGCCGGTCGGTTAGGCAAGGCTGATACACGTCGCGATGGTAAGCGGAATCTTTATCGAGTTAAGGAAAGCGCTCTGATTAAACCGGAGCCGGGCAAGTCCGCAGTTTTGACTGTGGACTGGCGTCTTCAGGAAATCCTTGAAGATGAATTGCGCTCCAGTGTAGAACAATATAATGCTCTAACCGGTCAGGGAGCATTCGTTGATTGTCAGACAGGCGAAATTTTGGCCATGGCTCACTACGATCCTTCTGAGAAACATCCCCAACGGCCGGTGAAATTGCGAACTGTAACAGATCAGTTTGAACCGGGATCTATTTTCAAAGCCATCACAGCAGCAGCTGTACTCGATGCCGGTTTTGTCAATTTTTCTGATACCACATACTGCGAGATGGGCAAATGGAAAATTGGGCGCCGTACTCTCCACGATGACAAGGAACACGGCGGATTGACGTTCAGGGAAGTCATAGAATTGTCAAGCAATATCGGAGTAGCCAAGCATGCTATAAAATTAGGCGGGGACCGTCTGTATCAGAAAGCGTTGGACTTTGGTTTTGGCCAACATCTCAATACTGGATTGGGCGGTGAGACACGAGGACGAGTATATTGCCCCGAACGTTGGTCTGATTTCACAGTTGCCTCGCTGGCGATGGGACATTCAGTTGCTGTCAACAGTCTTCAGATGGCTATGGCTTTTGCCGCTATCGCCAATGGCGGGGAATTACTAAAACCGTCGTTGTTGATGTGTAGTGTAACAGAAAAAGGCAATCTCAGCGATAGATGCGAACCTACTGTCATACGACGAGTAATGAAGAAAAACTCGGCAGACAGCCTGCAAACCTTTTTGCGCGGAGTAGTAAAACATGGAACCGCCACCAAAGTGAACTCCCCTACAGTTGCTATTGCTGGTAAAACAGGTACTGCCGAAATTGTCCGATCCGATGGCAGAGGGTATTTCAAAAACAAGTTTATGGCCAGCTTTGCAGGTTTTTTCCCATACGAAGAACCCAAAATTGCCGGCATCGTGGTTTTGCGAGAGCCCAAACCAATTCACTATGGGGGTTATACAGCGGGGCCAATTTTTAGACGAATTGCTGAAAGTTATATGGTCATTAATCCGGATTTGTTTGCAACTGGAAGTCAGACTATGACAGCTAATTCAGTGACGAACAAACAGACAGTGGAAGTGCCTGATTTTGTTGGCCGTCCGCTGGAGATAGCCTGTTCGCTAGCAAAACGCCGCGGGATTGAACTTCGGCGGAACACAGATAAGGGTATTGTTGTATGGCAGTATCCTCCAGCAGACAGACTTGTATTCCGTAGTGATGAGGTGTTGGTAGTTGTAGAAACTGCCGCTGATACGGTAACTCGTATGCCTGACCTGTGTGGACTGTCCATTCGGAAGGCTTCGGCTTTTTTGGGTTTCATCGGAATAGACAATAAAATAAACGGGAAGGGATATGTCGTCAAACAATCGATTTTACCCGGTGTGAAAATATCAAAACATTCAAAATGCCGGTTGGAATGTCTGCCCGGATAAGGGAGGTACAATTAAACTAAGAGAACTGATTCAAGGATTGGAGTCGGTCGAAGTTCAGGGAGATGTAGATCTCGAAATTGACAGCATAGAATACGATTCGCGACTCATAAGGAAGAACGGACTCTTCTTCGCTGTGAAGGGCTTCAACGTTGACGGATACGACTTTGTTGAACAGGCGGTGGCTAAGGGTGCGGTTGCTGTAATGGGTGAACGCAAGGAGTATAATCAAATCGCCACACATGTCCAGGTTCCGGATATTCGCAAGGCTATGGCTCATGTGTCTGCGGTGTTCTATGGACATCCGGGAGAGAAAATAAAAGTTTGTGGAATTACCGGTACTAATGGCAAGACGACTGTGAGCTATCTCTTAAAGAGAATACTTGAAAAACGAAATAAGAAGACTGGTCTCGTATGCTCCACGATATATGATACAGGTAAAGAGATTTTTCCTGCCGAACGAACCACGCCGGAATCGCTCGACTTGCAGCGTCTGCTATTTCTGATGAAGAAAAATTACTGCGTTAACGCTGTTATCGAGGTGTCATCGCATGGGTTGGCGCTTAACCGCGTTGATCAGGTAAACTTCCGTGTGGCGGTTTATACAAATATCTCGCGTGACCATCTTGATTTCCACGGATCAATGGAAGAGTATCTAAAGACTAAAATGTTGCTGATGGATAAGCTTGAGGGGCCTCTCAGTTACGTAGTGATTAACCTTGATGTCCCTGAGTTTCGTCAGTTCTTTGGTGATTTCTCTTCATTATATATTAGTTACTCGCTGAAAGACAGCAACGCCGATGTCTATTGCGCTAGCTATGAAATCAAACCCGAAGAAACCGTTTTTGATATTGTAACGCCGATGGGAACTGATACTGTTTCTTTCCCTTTGCCGGGGCGTTTTAACTTGATAAATGCTCTGGCAGCAGCCGCTGCGGGGCTGGCGAGTGGTGTTGATATAGACAATGTTATTGCGGGGTTGGAGGATGCTAAACCGGTACCGGGTCGGTTTGCACCTGTGGTCCATGGACAGCCATTCGGAGTTTTGGTGGATTTTGCACACACGCCTGATGCTATTGAGCGACTCTGTCAATCAGCACGTGAACTAACAGATGGGCGTCTGTTGATACTTTTCGGATGTGGTGGAAACAGGGATAAGGGAAAACGACCTTTGATGGGAGAGGCGGCAACCTCGGGATCTGATTTTGCCGTTGTAACTTCTGACAACCCGCGCAGTGAGGATCCCTTAGCCATCATCGAAGACATTAAGCCCGGTCTGCAAGGTGATAGCTATGAAATCTGCCCGGATCGTAAAGAAGCAATCAAGCTCATTCTGGAGAAAGCAAAGCCCGGTGATATTGTTCTAATATCCGGCAAGGGTAGTGAGAATTATCAGGAGATTAAGGGTGAGCGGATTCATTTTGATGATACTGCTGAAGTAAAAGCAGTGCTGAGTAACATGGGTTTTCAACAGGGAACGGTAACTGAGGAATAGTGATTAGTCTACGATTTGACAAACTGGCTGCAATAACCGGCGGAACGCTGAGCAACACGGAAGAAGCATCAAAAATGTTTGCCGGAGTGGCAATTGACAGCCGATCAAAATGTGACGGAAAGTTGTTTGTAGCTATTCGTGGTCCGCAGAACGACGGTCATAACTATATCAGTTCCGCTATCGATAAAGGCGCATCCGGTATTGTAGCGGAGTTCAATTTTCCCAATTTGGAAAGGATTCCGATGGATGTGCCTGTGGTGAAAGTTCACAATAGCCACGAGGCAATGCTGACAATGGCATCATATTATCGAGACAGAAGCCGTGCTCGTTTTGTTGCTATCACCGGTTCCAACGGCAAAACAACATCAAGGGAATTAACTTACCAATTGCTTAGTGCTGTTGAGCCATATTCATATCGTTCTCCTGGAAATCTTAATAACCTCTACGGGGTGCCGCTGGCAATTTTTGGCATGCCATCTGACACCAAGGTAGCAGTGCTTGAACTTGGTATATCTACGAAGTCTGAAATGCCACGATTGGCGGAAATTGTCCGACCTCAGATGGTTGTTATCACTAATGTCGCACCGTCACACATAGAGTTTCTCAGTTCAGTTGAGGATGTTGCGCAAGCAAAGCTTCAACTCGTAAGCGCTGCCGATGATAGTGTTCCTGTAATTATAAATGCTGATGATGCGGTTCTGGTGAGAGAGACACATAAAATCAGGGACAACGTCATCACTTTTGGTATGGAGATGAAGTCTGATTTCCAACCTGATGAGGTAACCACACAGAAATCCGGAGAAACTTTCGTTGTTATAGAGGGCAACCAATTTCGACTGTCGCTGGTTGGTCGACATCAAGTCTATAATCTTTTGGCAGCATACACAGTCTGTCGGACTCTCGGTTACAGCTTCAATAATATTGACACAGAGAACATCTTGCTGGCAACCGAACCGATGCGGGGACAACGGGTAAAATACAAGGGGATAGACTTCGTAATCGACTGCTACAACGCAAATCCGGTTTCTATGTATGCTGGCATTGAAGCATTTTTCACTTTGCAAACTTCTCATCGGCGGGTGCTGATTTTAGGCGATATGCTGGAACTCGGGACGGAAGCCGTTCGGTATCACCGCGAGACAGGGAGAATGATATCCAACTATGATTTCGATTTAGCTATAACTGTCGGACCATTAGCGAAATTCATCGCTCAAGAGGCTAAAGCTAACGGTGTTACAAGTGACAGACTCCTGTATTTCAATTCGGCGGCTGAGTGTGAAACTGAGATAGAGAAACTCCTTCAATCCGATGATTTGGTTTATCTCAAAGCATCGCGTGGGATTGGTCTTGAAGCTGTGCTAAATCCCTTTAGCCGTGAGGAGAATGATTAGTAATGCTGTATTACTTCCTCTATCCACTTGCTGATCAGATTTCCGGATTGAATCTGTTTAAGTATATTACATTTCGCACAGCAGGCGCCATGGCTACAGCTATTTTTATCAGCCTTATCCTTGGACCGTTATTTATTCGATTGCTGAAGAAGAAACAAATACAAGAAAAGATTCGAACTGATGGTCCACAGACACACCTGAAGAAAGAAGGTACACCCACTATGGGGGGGCTGATTATTCTGGGCGGTATAATTATTTCAACATTATTGTGGGCTGATATGACAAACTTCTACGTGCTTATGGTGCTATTAGTAACATTCTGGCTCGGGTTGATTGGATATCTCGATGATTATCTAAAAGTCATCAAAGGCCAGCCTAAGGGTATGGTGGCGCGCAAAAAGCTCATCGGGCAAGTAACGCTCGGAATTATATTTGGCCTTTTCTTATCCTATGCTGCTCCGTCCTCGGTATTCGACGGCACTACCGGAATTCCATTCTTCAAAAATTATTTGTTAGTTCTTGGTCCGTTGTACATCCCATTTATTATTGTGGTATTAGTTGGATCCTCCAATGCTGTCAATCTTACAGATGGAGCCGACGGTCTTGCAATTGGGTTGTGCGGATTAAGTCTTATGACATTCGGTAGCATTGCTTATGTGAGCGGGCATATAGACTTTTCCAACTATCTACAAATTGAGTACCTACCCGGAACAGGTGAGTTGAGTGTTTTCTGTGGGGCTGCTGCCGGATCGGCGCTTGGCTTTCTCTGGTTTAATAATCACCCTGCTGAAGTGTTCATGGGGGATACCGGTTCTTTGGCTCTCGGCGGAGTGATTGGGGCGATTGCGATTATGCTTAAAAAGGAATTACTCCTTGTGATTGTCGGCGGAGTTTTCGTTATCGAAGTATTGTCGGTTATTATACAGGTTTTGTCATACAAATATCGCGGCGGCAAACGTGTATTCAAAATGGCTCCTATACATCACCATTTTGAATTACTTGGCTGGCCTGAGTCGAAGGTTGTAGTGCGCTTCTGGATTATAGGAGTGCTGTTTGCTTTAATAACACTTGCTACTCTGAAGGTACGATGACAGTTGAAGAACGCATAAGAGGTCGAAAGATTGGTATTGTTGGTATGGCTCGTTCAGGCGTGGCGGCGGCATTGCTCGCAGACAAGCTTGGCGGCCGGCCGTTTGTTTCCGACAGTGGAAGCGCCGCGGCTTTGTCAGACCAATTACATAAACTGAAAAATGCTAACATTCCGTTTGAGACCGATGGACATTCAAATTATCTGCTTGAGTGTGACTATATTATAATCTCACCGGGGATTCCTCTCACCAGCGATATTGCTCAGCGTATTCGCAAGAAAGGGCTTCCCATTTTCTCGGAGATTGAATTTGCCTCATGGGTGTGCCGTGGACAAATAGTAGCTATTACCGGTTCCAATGGCAAAACAACCACCACAACTTTGATAGGTGAGATATTCAAAGCCGCAGGATGGAAAACATTTGTCTGTGGTAATATCGGACTACCATTCGCCGAGGTCGCAACCGAGGTTCCGTCGGATGGGGTGGCTGTAGTCGAGGTGTCGAATTATCAACTGGAGACGATTGCTGACTTCAAACCACAAGTAGCAATGATTTTGAATCTTACTGAAGATCACCTTGAACGACATGGTAGTTTTGAGGAGTATAAGTTGGCGAAATATCGCATCACAGAAAATCAGTTCTCTACCGATTACCTCCTTCTCAATTGGGATGACGCCAATACTGTCTCGACTGAAATTAAAACTTTAGCAAAACAGCTCTTTTTCTCAATTGAGGACACAGACAACACTGCATCCTTCGTTCGTGGCGGATGGTTGTATGTGAGAAAAGATAACCGTGAAGAACAAATAATTGCCTGCGATGATATTTTAATTCCCGGACCTCATAATTTGCAGAACGCTGCGGCTGCGGCGACAGCAACTTCACTGCTGGGTGTAAATGCAGCCAGTATAAGTCATGTGCTGCGTACATTCTCGGGAGTGGAACACCGTCTTGAACGGGTAGATAGTGTGGCTGGGATTAATTTTGTTAACGATTCCAAGGCGACTAATGTGGATTCTGTTTGTTATGCGTTGCAGTCTGTAAATCCGCCGTTGTACTTGATAGCAGGGGGACGCGAAAAGGGCGCCTCGTATAAACCGTTAATTCAATATGGCAAAGGGAAAATAAAGGAAATTGTTGTTATCGGCGAGGCTCAGGAAAAATTGCTTCAAGAATTGGGAAGCGAGTTTCATGTTAGATTTGCTGATTCTTTGGAGGAAGCTGTAAGGCACTGTTTTGAAAAAGCTTATCCCGGCGAGACAGTCTTACTTTCGCCGGCCTGTGCCAGTTTTGATATGTTTGATAATTTTGAACACCGTGGCCGTGTTTTTAAGACAGCCATAGCGGAATTGAGAAATGGTAAAAAAAACCACAAGAGCACTACAATCTAAAGACCGTATAGATGAGCGGTTGCTGATAGCCTACCTGCTGACGCTGGTAGCTGGTCTGGTGGCTGTGTATTCGACCTCATCCATGATTGCCGAAAGTCGCTTCGATTCACATCTGTTTTTCCTCCGTCAGCAGTTTGTCTGGGCGTTATTATCTATTGCGGCTATTGTTCTGATTGTTCACATTAACTTGGTTCGTTTTGCGGCTTATTCTGTTCCCGCCTATGTAATTATGCTTGGGTTACTGGCTGCTGTATTCCTCGCTGAACCATGTAATGGTTCGCATCGATGGCTGTTTCTCGGCCCGCTGACAGTGCAGCCATCTGAGTTCTTCAAGCTCGTGATGGTTTACTTTCTGGCTTTCTCATTATCCAATCGTAATCGGAACATGGGTGACTGGCGTAGGCTATTGCTGAAGTATGGTCCTCTTTTAGGCATCGCATTTCTACTAATAATACTGGAACCGGATTTGGGGACAACTATTGTTATTTTGTGTACTGCTGTTGGCGTGTTTTTTCTAGCCGGAGCAAAGATAAAACATCTCCTGATAGCCGCAACACCATTTGCTGGGGCTGCAACATTTCTGGTTCTTGTGATGGGATATAAGAAAACACGTGTTCTCGATTATATCGCTTCACTGGCTGATCCTCTCCAAGGCAGCTATCAGAGCATACAGGCAGCGTTGACACTTGGATCAGGCGGTCTGTTTGGTGTAGGATTGGGGGAGGGCAGTCAAAAACTGTTTTTCCTGCCTTATCCACATACAGATTTTATTTTCGCCGCCATAGGCGAGGAGGTCGGCTTTTTACGATTGCTGATTCTGCTCTTGTTACTCATGTATATTCTGCTGCGTGGATTCAAAATTGCTATAGGGCAACCTGATAAGTTCGGCTATCTTTTGGCTGCCGGTATGGCTCTTTCGCTGTTTGTTAATATAGCTGTCAATCTCGGCGTCGTAACCTGTCTGTTGCCGGTTACGGGACTTCCCTTGCCGTTTATTTCCTATGGTGGTTCATCGTTGTTGATGTCGAGTATTGCTGTCGGTGTGCTGTTGAACCTGTCGCGAAGGGTAAAGTCATGACTGGTGAACGCACAGCACGGATAATCTTTGCCGGTGGTGGCACGGGCGGACACTTGTTCCCAGCAATTGCAATTGCGGAACGCATTCGGGAACTTTTGTCCAAAGGAGCAGGCGCTGAGATACTCTTCGTTGGAACCAAACGCGGAATAGAATATCGAATGCGTGACCAATTGGGGTTCCCGCTCCGGTTGATTAATGTTCGTGGACTTGCACGATCACTTACGCTGAAGAATTTGCTGGTTCCGTTCGTACTGGCCGGCGCTTTGATGAAAGCCCGATCGTTACTTAATACGTTTGCTCCTGATTTAGTCGTTGGCACCGGTGGGTATGTATCCTTGCCGGTATTGAAAATGGCCGCATGGAAACGAATCCCCATCGTTCTGCAGGAACAGAATTCATTTCCCGGAATTACAACGCGGCATCTGGCTAATCACGCTTGTCGTATTTATCTCGGCTTTTCTGTAGCGAAAGAATATCTGCACACAAATGCGGAAATTCTTGTTACCGGTAATCCAGTACGACACACAATAGTTGACGGTGATCATAATACTGCCTGTGCTGAATATGGTCTCGATCCGTTGAAGAAGACAATTCTTATTCTCGGTGGAAGCCAAGGAGCCAGATCCATCAATTATGCAGTATTGAAAAGTTTGAAGAATAACACAATTCCTGATGGATACCAGTTATTATGGCAAACGGGGAGAAGAGACTACAAGGATGTAGCTGCAGAGGTGGGCAGCAAGGTTTCTGGCTGCGTTCTTTTCCCCTTTGTTCATGATATGCGCACTGTCTATGCCGCCGCCGATTTGGCGGTGGCTAGGGCGGGTGCGTTAACTCTGGCTGAATTGGTAGCCTGTGAACTGCCTTCGATTTTCATTCCGTATCCACACGCCGCCGGTGATCATCAACGCAAAAACGCACGCGATATCGTCCAGCGAGGTATGGCGGACATGCTCGATGAATCCGAGTTGAAGGACACTGATTTGCTGGCCAGTGCAATCTCATTGATGGAATCGAAGCGTTTTGAGAATGTGAAAGCGAAATTATCTGTAGAAAGTGAAAAGAGCCGTTCGGCGGTGGATGTAATCGCTGAAAATATCATTGAACTTATCACGGAGGAGCAAAGAGAAGCAATTGAAATCAACAACGGAGATGATTAAACCGCAAACTGCGGAAAACTTCAGGTGCGATAAAGTAATGTTTGGAAAGATTCGTAAATTGTTCTTCGTCGGAATCGGCGGATCTGGAATGTCTGGAATAGCCGAGATATTACATAATCTGGACTTTGAGATACAAGGCTCGGATTGTGTGGCCAGTGATATTACAGCTTATCTTGGCAATCTTGGGATAGGCATCTACGATAGCCATAGTCCGAACAATCTTAACGATGCTGATGTGGTTGTAATTTCATCGGCTGTGGGCGAGGATAATCCTGAAGTCGTTGAAGCTCGGCGGCGTGGAATTCCGATTATCAAACGAGCCGAGATGTTGGGCGAATTGATGCGCTTGAAGTTCTCAATCGGTGTAGCCGGAACTCACGGAAAGACCACCACCACCTCAATGATTGGCAAGATATTTCAGGCAGGCCATTATCAACCTACAATTATTGTCGGAGGTATCGTAGCCGAGTTGGGCACGGGGTCGGCTTTGGGAACTGGCGAATATCTGATTGCCGAAGCGGATGAGTATGACCGATCATTTCTCTCTATGTTTCCATCAATGGCGGTAGTAACCAATCTTGAAGCGGATCATCTTGATTGTTATGATGGCGTCGATGATTTGGTTAATTCATTCCTGACATACATGAACCGTGTCCCCTTCTATGGTTCGGTGATAATTTCTGCCGATGATGAACGTTTGGCTCGCCTTCAGGATAAGATAACGCGCCCATATGTTACATTTGGTTTCAGTGTTGACGCCGATTACCGCGCTCTCAATATTGAACAACAACCGGGACGAACGCAGTTTGCGGTCTATGGCCGCGGTGATCTTTTAGGAAATGTGATATTACGCGTAACTGGGCTTCATAACGTGGCTAATGCACTGGCGGCGATAGCCGTATGCAGCGAGCTGGATGTTTCTTTTGATACAATTGCAGATGGCTTGCGGAATTTTACAGGTGTCAGCCGTAGGTTCGAGATTGTGGATGAAATCAACGATATAATCGTGGTTGACGATTACGCTCATCATCCAACTGAAATAACCGCCACACTCAACACCGCCCGCGAGGTTTATGACAGGCGTCTGATTGTTGTGTATCAGCCGCACCTTTTTAGTCGTACCCGTGATTTTGCCGATGAGCTGGCCTCCGCACTGTCTGTGGCTGATAAGTGTCTGTTGACGGATATCTATCCGGCGCGAGAAGAACCAATGGAGGGAATAACTTCACAGCTTATAGTTGATAAAGCTCATACGAGAGGAATAGGGGATTTCGAATACATCGGCCCGCGTGAAAATGCTCCAAAAGTCATAGCAGCCACAGCTAAACCGGGTGATATGGTAATAATTATGGGAGCTGGTTCAATCACTCTCATTAAACAAGAAGTAATTGACAGGCTTAGAAATCAATAATGGCGTTGTCGAGAAAAATAGTTGTTTTGGGTATTGCCCTGCTCACGTTCGGATTGGCGTTAATTGCAGTAGTTAATTTTACTGATGCCTGTAGACTGCAGGGAACAAACTATAATGGGAAACCGCTTGAACATTGGTTTGTAAAACTCGGTCTTGACAAGACACGCTCTGTAGTGCAACAACCTGTCGATAGTCTGGCTCGCACTATCTTAGCTCGTGATGATATTTTCAGAGTTGATATTTCCTATAATCTACCTCACGAGCTGGATATACGCACAAACGAGTTTGAACCGGCATGTTTTGTAGTTGGCCAAACCACTGGTAAATTGTTTGGGTTAAATAGCGAAGGTCGTCTCGTCAGACTTAATAACCAACACATTGATTGGGAACGTCCTGTTTTTACTGGTGTTAATACCGGCAGTTTGTTTTCGACTTGCAGTGATAATCGCGTAAGAGTTGTAATCAATGAACTTGAGTCTCTTCGTCGGCAACGAATTGATGTCTATCGGTTGATTGACGAAGTGGATTTTTCCAACCAACAATTTCTACGCGTTATCGTATCCGGATTGACGTTCCATCTGCGTTTACACGCACAAAAACTGGCGAACGACATGCAGCGATTTGTAGAATTTGTGCTTCTCTATAATGCTAATCTTGTTGATGTGGAACATATCGATCTCCGCTACAGTAACATGATAATTTGTGCTCGAGAGGATAGGTAGTATGACTCGGGAAAATATCATTGCTGCTGTCGATTTGGGAACATCCAAAATAATGGCGCTCGTGGCTGAGATGGATGCAGAGGGAAAAGTGTATGTAATTGGGCATGGCAGTTACCCGGCTGAAGGCTTGCGGCGGGGGGTGGTCGTTGACATGGACAAAACAGTTACCTCTGTCAAGAAAGCTGTCAATGATGCCGCAATGGTCTCAGGTACCGAGATAGACAGGGTTACTGTCGGAATTGCAGGGGAGCATATACGATCTGTCAACAGCCATGGAGTAGTAGCTGTTAGTCGCACTGACAATGAGATTACAAAGACAGATATTGACAAAGTTCTGGAGGCGGCGCGTTCGGTTGCTATACCGGTTGATCGTGAAATCATTCATGTTATTCCGCAGGGATTTACAGTTGATGATCAAAGCGGGATTACGGATCCGATAGGAATGTCGGGGGTCCGTCTTGAGGTAGAGGCGCATCTCGTTACAGCGTCAATTGCTACATCACGAAATTTTTACCGTATTTTCGAACGGTGTAATCTTGAAGTAGATAATATTGTCCTTGAGTCACTGGCGCTCGAAGAAGCCCTGCTTTCCAGCGAACAGACGGACTACGGTGTTGTTGTTATCGACATCGGTGCTGAATTGACTGGCATCTCTGTCTTTTTTGATGGTGCAATTCGTCACACAGCTATTATTCCGCTTGGTGGCAAAAATGTCACCAATGACATCGCTATTGGTCTGCGGGCAACGATAGATCAGGCTGAAGCTCTCAAAATCGGTCATGGAGCGGCGCTGGCATCGTTTGTGGATCCGGAAGAGATGATAACAATCGAATCTGCAGGCGCTCGTGGTTCTCGTGAAATTTCGCGACATGTTTTGGCTTCCATCATTGAACCGCGTATGGAAGAAATTCTCTCATTGGCAGTACGCGAAGTTAAAAAAGCTAATGCCAAGGAAATGCTTACTGGTGGATTTGTGCTTTCCGGCGGTGGAGCGTTGCTTGCCGGTACTGCCGAACTGGCCGAACAGATGTTAGATATGCCAGCAGAACTGGGTATTATTGAACACTTCGAGCACATCCCTGAAGAGATAAACTCAATTGCTCACGCCACAGCTCACGGGCTGATTCTTTACGGATTTAATAATGAGCCAATGAAAAGCGGAGCTTCAGGCAGGGTAAAACGCCTGCTTAGAAAGTTTGAACAATGGGTTACAAGTAAGTTTTAATATAAAATGTTCAAGGAGGAACTACAATGGCTGATCAAAAACACTCATTTAATTTTGCCGAAGATTATATGAGTTATGCCAATATCAAGGTAGTTGGTGTTGGAGGAGGCGGAGGTAACGCTGTCAATCGGATGATAGAAGCAAAGCTGAAAGGCGTAGAGTTTATTGCTATAAATACCGATGCTCAGGTATTGGATCAGAATAATGCTGATAAAAAAGTGCAGATAGGCAATGGCTTGACCGATGGACTTGGCGCTGGAGCCAACCCTGATGTTGGCAAAGCCGCAATCGATGAAAGCCGTCAGCAGGTCGCTGAAGTTATAGGTAAATCTAATCTGGTGTTTATCACTGCAGGTATGGGCGGTGGTACAGGCACCGGCGCTGCTCCCGTAGTGTCTGAAATAGCAAAGCAAGCTCAGGCACTGACGGTAGCTATTGTTACTACTCCGTTTCGTTTTGAAGGTGCCAAGCGAATTAAACGGGCTGAAAAAGGGATCGAAGAATTACGTTCTAAGGTTGATACGTTAATTACAATTCCCAATGAGCGGTTGTTGAAAATCGTTGATAAAAAAACGACGCTTTCTCAAGCATTTATTACTGCTGACGATATCCTGCATCAAGCTACAAAAGGTATTTCAGATCTAATCACTATTCCCGGATTAATTAACTGTGATTTCGCCGATGTTCGTACTGTTATGATAGAGCGAGGTGATGCTCTCATGGGTACCGGTTATGGCAAAGGTGAAGAGAGAGCTGTTGATGCTGCCCAGCAGGCAATCTCATCCCCTCTGTTGGGGGATGTTTCAATCAATGGTGCCAAGGGGGTACTAATTAACGTTACAGGTGGCGAAGATATGACGCTTTTTGATGTCAATACTGCCACTTCACTGATCTATGAAGCTGTCGGAGATGACTCCAATATCATACTTGGCGCTGTTATTGATAATAAGATGGAAGATCAGATGAGAGTAACAGTAATAGCTACGGGCTTTGGAAATGGTAAAACAGAGACAGCAGTTAAGAAAGAGAATGATGTAATATCTCAGCGTACCACTGCCAAACCAATGCTGCTTTTCACTGAAAGGGAACTTAAGCCAACACCGGAAATACCTATCGATGAGCCGTCCTCAGAAACTGAACCTGAAGTAGCTTCGGTCGGAGCTGAAAAATCCTCAACGGATACTGGCAACGGAAATGGAAATGGTAACGAGCATCAAGGTAATAAATCCAATAGCGTTCCTCTTTTTACAAAGAATGACAGGAACGTTCCAGCTTATATCCGTCGATTGGGAGATACACAATATAAAAACTAAGAAAGATTATATTCCAAGATGAACTTTTATGTCATGATTGGATATTGTTACAGAAACATTAGTCATTCTGAACAGATGATTTGTTGTCCTGAATGGAGGAGTTTGTTGAAAAACACAGTACGGAAGATAATATTGCGTCTGACTCGTGAAATTCGTCATCCATCTATTATTATCGTTCCTCTATTATATTGTTGTCCCTCTATTATTGTCATTCCTGCGGATGCAGGAATCCACAGGCGTTACCTGTCCATCTATATCGACGAATACTGGATACCAGCTTTCGCTGGTATGACAAATCCATTGGGGGCTCAGGTATAATGAACACTTTTTCAATAAGCCCGAAATTGAAATGTAACTTACAGGAGCAATTAAACTTATGAGAAAACCTTGGAAATGACTGATCAAATGGAAATAAAAATTTACACATGAAACAGATATTTTCTGTAGTCAGATGGTATCTGTAGGCAGATGATATCTGTAG
>JAYEIF010000067.1:0-4308 GCA_034659895.1 Candidatus Zixiibacteriota bacterium | reverse complement strand
CCCAGAACGACAGTTTGACGTCATCAATTACAACTTCCTGTCCAAGCGCTTCGCTGCTTCGCTCGATTGCCATCATTTTGGCTCTCTCGGTTGGGAAAAACAGTATAGCACACAGCACGAGAATAAAGATGAGAACGACAAATCCCGCGGCTACAAAGCCAAGTATCTTCAAAAGTTTCTTCATATATTCCTTGTGAAAAATCGTTGCTTTCACACCTCAATATTACACTAATCGATTCAGATACGACAATCAACAAAAACCGGCTATTGTCCTTGATGTAGAGTAAAATAAAACGGCTGATGATTTAATATACCACCAGCCGCGAGTTTCATAAGTTTGTATCGAAAGTCGCTAAATGTCGAGAGTATCGCCCGGATTAAGAATAACTGCTTCGGCTTTTTTGACCTGTGCAGCAAACTCTTTCGCATCGGCTTTAATCAACGGCCATGTATTGTAGTGCATGGGTACCACCTTCTTTGGTTTCAAAAACTCGACCGCCTTCACAGCATCAGTAATACCCATAGTAAAATTATCCCCTATTGGGATAAAAGCCAGATCTATATCATTCATTTCGCCAATCAATTTCATATCATAAAAAAGACCTGTGTCGCCGGCGTGATAGATAGTTTTGCCGCCGATGAAAACCAACATACCTGTTGGCGGTCCAGTATAGATTGAAGCATCAGAGCCAGCCCCTCCACCGTGATGGGCAATAGTCAGTTTGACACGTCCGAAGTCAAAATCATGGCTTCCGCCGATGTGCATTGGATGGAATTCGAGGTCCTGTTGCCCACAGTAGGTTGCAAGCTCAAAGTTCGCAATGACAGTAGCATTACACCGTTTGCCAATTGATACAGCATCACCTATGTGATCACTGTGACCATGTGTAAGCAGAATATAGTTAACATCAATGTCATCTGCCTTAATTGGTGATAACGGATTGTCATTGATAAAAGGGTCAATAATAAGCTTATGGTCACCATCGGTAATGGTTACGCATGAATGACCGAGAAATCTAATTTGTGACATTGTATCCTCCTTGGATTTAATTGTTATACTATGATAGATTTTGTCCTAAAATTAAAGGATATAGTTTATCACCTGTCAAGTGTTTGTTAGAAACTAAGATTCCATACTAGCAGCCGAACTCAGTGCAAGGATGAATTACAACTGGCTGTCGCTTGTGTCTCTCGGTTCAAACTTCTTAAGAAGCCACAGATCATGCTGATAGATATAGAGAAGTCGTATAGGACGGTCTCTTGCATTGGAACTATCCATTACAAAACAATTAGAAACAGCATATTTATCAGTGTATGCTATTTCGCAGTCGCCAAGACGGTCAAAAGAAAAATCACCTTCGTTTCCCCAGCAGAAGCTTAGAAGCGAATCACTGCTTTGACCCTCTGAGATTATATCTGTTGACAGCAAGGAATCGATAGAAGATCGGTTATGGTTTTTAACAGCTTCCTGAAGCTTGAAGATTCGTTTTTTGAGCACCGAAATATGTTCCCTTGCAGGAGGCTCCTCACTGCAACCGCTGAACAACATCGCACATGCAATCACGATAATAGATGCAAATAGTTTCACTTTATCCCCTTAAATTCTAAACCGTCAAAACGAAACTGGCCGTTGCCATGATGCTCAATAACATTTCTTTCTACCAAATTATCCATAGTCTCTGAAGTAACAAGATTCCAGAACCAGTATTTATACCCTCGTGTCAAATTGTCATGTCCATACGAAGCAGCTATAACCTGCAGACTGTCGGAAGTTGTTGCAAGTAATTCATCAGCCGAACCGACCAAAGCATCAATCGCTGGACGGACTATTGAAGAATCCATCATAAACGCCTTAGGATTATATCCAGAAGCATATTTCCAATTAGCACGTCCTCTCCGACTACCGCGACTATTGGAATTTTGCTCACATTCAATTTCCGGTATCTTATTGCCATAGTAAATACGGTAACTGTCATGAGTACTATTAGCAGCATATAAATTGGTGCCGGTTAGAGATTGGCCTCCTTGAATAACATACATATACGACGGTGTATATACGTTACACAGGTCATTTTTTCGGAAAATCGCAAGCGGTCCACCGTTGGATATGAACTCTTTCCCAAGATCCCACCATAGAGCCAAACAGCCTATAACAGGATATGGATAATGGAGTACAGTTCCGCCATTGTAGAATGTATTAGAATCAGCTGGAACCTTCTCTTCGGCAATGAGGCTGTCGCGCACTTTATTAAAAGTTCCCATTTGCGCTGCTATTACTGATGCAAGGGAATCACCGACTACAGTTGCAAACTGTTTGCCCTCCTCAGCTTCCGCAGTTGTTATAACAGGAAAGTTGAGCTTGTAGGTATCGTTATCTATCCTTAGATAACCACGAGAGGTCAAATCTCTTATTTTCTTTTGCACAAACGAAGTGTCACACATTACCATATCAGCAATTTCTCCAGCTGTCTTTCCTTTATTTAATAGAACAAACAGCACACGTGAAAATTCATTATCGAATTGCCGAGAGTTTTCAGCGCACGGTGGTACCATGATGCGATACTGAAAATATGGTACCATACCTTCAGGTAAATGGAAGTTAATCAAAAAGTTCTGTTCGTATGTCAATTGGTCAGGAAGAATAACATCCATTGTATCGACTACATCAAAGAGCCGTAATGTTACTTTCGCCCTGCCATAGTTCCCCGGTACCGGCAGAATCGGTTCAAGCCATGTGGTATCGCCGGGAGCAATGGCATAACACGTCTGAGCTTGTCGATTTGGATTGAGGTATTCACCTGTATACTGAAGCTCCGTTTCAGCGATGATGAACTTGACCAGTGGACTTTTATTGACAATTTCCATCCGAACTTTCTGCTCACCCCAACGCCATGAAGGAACCTTTACTTCACCTACAAACAGGTCACGTTCCTGAGTGGCTGCCACTTGTGCGAACATGATTATTCCAAGCATAAGCACAGCCATCATTAGAGATTTCTTTCTCATTTTATTTTCTCCTCTTCTGTTGTTGGACAGCGAGTTGACCACAAGCCGCATTGACATCGCTCCCCCTGCTTTTCCGCACCATAACTGCCGGCAACCGCTGGTAGAGCTTCCGAGCAAAAGCATCTACTTCCTCATCAGTCGGACGAGTGAAATCCAATCCTTCTACAGGGTTGTATGCTATGATGTTGAGTTTGCAGGGTAGTCCCTGAAGAAAGTGAGTCAACGCCTTCACATCATCCATACCATCGTTAAAGTCCTTGAACAAAATATATTCTATTGTGATATGAGATTTTGTTTTTCGAGTATAATAGCGCATAGCATCAATTAGATCATTAAGGTCAAAACTACGGGCTACAGGCATAATTTGTTCTCGCTTTTCCTGAATTGCAGTGTGCAATGAAACAGCAAGACTACTTTTGAGCTCCAGGTCAGCCAGTTTGCGAATACCGGGAGTGATGCCTGAGGTGGAGACAGTAACTTTTCGGGCGCTGACACAGAGACCGTCTTTGTTTGTAATGATATGCAGAGCTTTGAGAACATTGTCAAAGTTTAACAACGGTTCCCCCATACCCATCATAACAACGTTTGTGAAAGCATCATTGCCAAATCTTTCACGCAGTCCGAGCAATTGCCCCACCATCTCCCCGGGTGTAAGGTCACGCAGTAAACCCATAGTTCCCGTAGCACAGAAACGACATCCCAGAGCACATCCGGACTGAACCGAAATACAAGCTGTTGCCCTGTCACCACCTTGCCCAGTATTCATCGAGGCTGGAATCAAAACTGTTTCAACAGGATTACCATCGCTAAGACGAAACAGAAATTTGCGCGTACCATCCTGCGAAACTGATTCATTTTCTATTTCCAGCAGATTAAAGACATAATCTTCATCCAGACGATTCCTGATTTCTTTGGTAAGGTCTGTCATCTGATGAAAATCATATTGTCTAACCTTGTATAGCCAGCTATAAATCTGGCCGCCCTTGTAGGCTTTCTGCCCCAATGACAGCATTAGTTTTTCCAGCTGTGGCCGGTTATAACCAAGAAGGTTTATCTTTTGCATAGGATAATAATTTAATGGAAAGACACAAAATGGCAAGGAGCATTTCACCAACGGATTGGCAATCGGTTAGTAATCAGACAGGGCATCAACTGAATGATTCTTAATATGTTTATTAGGGTCTGCTGAATAAAGTACCTGTCCGCTCGACAGGCGGGTAAGTTCTTTGTTCATAAATAGATAAGCATGTTTTGTATTGTTTCAAGTGAAAGGGTTTTGTTATAAATAGCTTCCCGATTTCA
>JAYEIF010000066.1:14437-21570 GCA_034659895.1 Candidatus Zixiibacteriota bacterium | reverse complement strand
TAGACGCTGCCCCAGCATCTATAACAACCAGAGCGGCATAGTTGCCAGCATCCAGTCCAATAGAGTTGACTTGAAATTCAAGCGTAGTCGGCGCTGTTCCTGATGCTTCAGACAATCCCAACCAAGGGGAATCTTCTGAAGCTGTCCACTCAAGAATACCTGCTCCACTGTTTGTAATATCAACCGTCTCTGTTACGACTGTATCTACACCCTCAAGTGTAAGTACAGACACATTCTCCTCTGAAACCTCAAGCACTGGTGATTCAACCTCCAGACTAACAGAAACAATTGTAGTAGAGTCATGATTCAGAGTATCAATAAACATCACTATGCCTGTATATGTGCCAAATGCGAGTGTGTCGGTAGCTATTGTTATACCAATGCTGTCAGGAGTCTCACCGTAACTCGGCGAGAAGCTAATCCAGCTATTGTATGAAAATACTTCGAAATCAAGATTATTATAGCCAACATGCTCAACACTTACATACTGCATAGGCGGCTTTCCACCGCCTTGTTCCATCTCAAAATCTAATGACACCGGCTGAACCGTAAGTTCGGGGTCATTATACCGAGCAATAGAGGCATAGATATCATAGTTTCCATTACGATAATCAACCCATGTAACATAACGATGTGTACCATCAATAGCGATATCCGGCTTCATCTTAGTACTGTCACCAGACGTATCAGCGGCAAAATCGACCTCTCGCACAACACCATCGACATCTATCATCTGTCCCATAATACGCCATGACGGCAAAGTCGAATCGGACCACACTATACCCACATTTCCCATTCTATCTGCTGAAATTGCAGGATATTTCTGAGCTCGGTCTGATGCATCGGTATTAAGTCGCATATTGCCGGTCACCGGACTCATATTTGTATCAAACTTAGCACCATAGATATCAGGATTAGCAGGATAGGCACCGTTTCGATAGTCCACCCAAACAACTGTGAAATGCCCTGCGCCATCAGTTGCGACATCTGAATATGTCTGCCTTTCTGAGCCAGTATCGGTGTTGACTTTCACATTTGACCCAAGTGCATTTCCGTCGGAATCAAAACGCTGGACAAAAATATCGTCATTACCTAACCGGTCATCATACCAAGTGACAACAAACCATCCCACCGCAGATGTTGATACTCTCGGCGAATGCTGCTGATTGATACCAGAATCATCGTTAATCTTAAAGCTACCGCCAATCAATGACCCATCTGATCCAATAAGCTGGCCATAGATATCCCAACTTCCACTAATACGATCAGCCCAGACTACAACACCAGTTCCCCATGCCGAGAGAGATATATCAGGATTCTCTCGAAGCCAATCCTGGTAACCCGGAGTAATATTTTTATTACATCCTGTTGGAACTACACTACTATCTAAGAGAACATAAAAAATGTCGGGGTTGCTGGAATAGCCATCAGTGCGATAATCCTGCCACACCGAACCATACCGACCCGACAAATCAACTGCCAATGCCGGCTGTGCCTGCCACTGGGGAGGGACATCATCATTTATTTTAATATTATCACTAACCGGAAAACCGTTATCGTCAAATCGTTGAAGGAAAATATCATTGGCGCCCTCTCGCTTGTCTGTCCAGACAATAGCAAAACTTCCATCAGGCGCCACAGCAATATGCGGATCGTTCTGTTCAACTACCCCTACATCAGTGTTGACTCGAAAATCTGTTCTGTCGGCTAATACTGTTCCACAAAGAAACATCGACGAAACAACAAGAAAAATCGCCGCAACAATTCCTATTCTTAAATTAACATTTGTGACCATATTCTATCTCCCATATATGCATAGAGTGACAAATCCTATTGTTCACTTATTTTATCGACAGAATTGTGCAAAAACTGAACAGACTGGCAGGATTATTTCAGCCAGATATTTCAATAGGTAAGATTACGCCAAGTATAATTTGTGTTGAAACAGTTATGTTGAGCTGTAATAGTTAATATCTAATCTGATGAATGTTTGTATTGGTTTTGTTGTTCATGTTTCAAACGGAATGTATTTATACCAGTCTCATCAGATTCCTTGCGGGCCGAATCTGTAGCTTCCTTATTAAAACGTTCCTCATCATGTTCTTTGAGCTTTTCGTATACTTTTCGTTCCTTGGAGGCTTCAAGGAGTTCTCTGCGCTTTTTTTCTTTAGTAGAATACAAGGCAGAGAGTAACTCTCGGCCAGCGAGATTATTCTGTCGCAGTTTTAACAGATATCTTGAATACACCAATAGCTCTGCGATTGAAATATTGCCAGATTGGTTCTTCCGCTTGCCTTTAATGGTATTGTCATTTTTCTGCGAGAGAGTTTCAAGCTCACTTTCCTGCTTCATTACTTGCCGGTTAGCATCAGCCAGATCCTTTTTACGTTGATTTTCCATATGCTCTCTCACCTTAAGCAAAGATTGAAGACGGAACTTAAACTTCTTCATCTGTCACCGCCTGAGTTTGATCGACACCAACAATGTCTTTAAGTTGCTTAAG
Source organism: Candidatus Zixiibacteriota bacterium (assembly GCA_034659895.1). Taxonomy (GTDB): domain Bacteria; phylum Zixibacteria; class MSB-5A5; order GN15; family FEB-12; genus B120-G9. The sequence goes on along the minus strand of JAYEIF010000066.1, from coordinate 19,067 downwards.
TGATTCTTGATGATCAGCCAATTCAAATATCCTTTGCCGGAAGCAATTTTCGAGAGGTTCTATTTTAGAAATAGCATCATCAATTTTAGCATTTGAGCCTTTAGCGTAGGCTCCGATATTTATCAAATCCTCGTTCTCACGGTAGATCGATAAAATTTCACGCACTTTTCCAGCTACAATCAGCTCGTCTTCAGTAGAGACCTCTTTCATCAATCGACTAATAGAATCAAGGACATCAACTGCCGGATACTGATTTCGTGCTGCCAATCGTCGTGACAAAGTAACATGGCCATCAAGAATGGAACGCGCCGCATCCGAAATTGGTTCATTGAAATCGTCACCCTCAACGAGAATGGTATATAAACCGGTGATAGATCCCTTTTGAGATTGACCTGCTCTTTCCAAAATCCTTGGCAATAAAGCAAAAACAGACGGAGTATAGCCTTTTGTTGTAGGAGGTTCACCTGCAGCAATCCCAATCTCTCGTTGTGCCATTGCGATTCGGGTAAGAGAATCCATCATTAACAACACATCCTTACCCTGATCACGAAAATACTCAGCAATAGTCGTAGCGACCAGAGCTCCCTTGATTCTAATCAATGACGGCTGATCCGATGTAACCGCCACCACGACAGTTTTTGCCATTCCTTCTTGTCCGAGGTCAGACTCGATGAACTCACGCACTTCTCTCCCGCGCTCACCAACCAGTGCAACCACATTAACATCGGCTGAAGTTCCTCTGGACATCATACCCAACATGATTGACTTCCCTACACCAGAGCCTGCAAAAATCCCCATTCTCTGACCTTTGCCAACAGCGCATGTGAGATCAACAGCCCTGATTCCGGTGCGAAGTGGTTGTTTGATACGCCTTCGTTCAAGAGCAGGTATCGGGTCGGAATTGATTGATCTGAAACTACGTGTCATCAGAGGCGCCTTGTTATCGATTGGTTGTCCAAGTCCTCCAATGACGCGTCCCACAAGCTCCGGACCAACGGGAATACGGAGTTGTTCGGAAGTCGATGTAACAATCGCACCGGGCGTGATTCCCTGAATTGGACCAAGTGGCATCAGTAAAATACGATCGTCGCGAAAACCCACAACCTCCGCCTTAATTCTGGAACCGTCATCGCGATTTTCAATAGCGCACAGCCTCCCAACGGGTACAGCCGGACCTGCTGCTTCAATAACTAATCCAACAACCTGAGTTACCTTGCCATAGTGAGTAATTGACCTGGCATTTTTAATGCGATCCGAATAAACATCATAGGGCAAGTAGCTCATGCATTATCCCCGTCGGACAAAAGAGTTCCTTTAAGAACCTCAAATTGTGATTCAAGACGAGCATCTATATCGCCATTTGGTGTTTCGATAAAGCACCCTCCATACTGAACACGCTGGTCGGGAACAATTGAAATATCCTTTATGGTCGCTGAACCTTTCAGAAAGGTATCTATGTTCTGCTCTACTAAAGGCAGATGATCCGGATGAACACGTATCCTCAAACGAGAACGATCGATAAGCGTATCAATAACACCTGAAATCATCTGCAGAGTCGCTTCTGGATCGATAGTAATAGCGTCAAAAGTAACTTTTGCGGAAATTTCAAGTACCAGTTCCAGCACCTTTTGTTTAGCTTCTTCCAGCAAACTTTCCCGTTGTGTCAAAGTATCTTTAATAGCAGAATCGAATTGCTGTAGAACTTCCTCAGCTTTGATTAATCCCTTTTCTAACCCTGCCTTATAACCTAACTCACGTCCTCGCTCCTGCGCTGCGCTTAAAGCTGTTTTATGAAGTTCCTCTATCTTGAAAACCTCTTCAACAGGGATAAATTTGGCACCATCAAAGTCAGTCATAATTGAGATAACAGGAAATAATGCTGCCAAGCGCTGTTCAGCTTTGCTTTCTCGTTCAAAATTGAGCTGCTTTTCTCCCACAAAAACTGTCGGAGCAATTTTAGTATTGCGAATTAGCTTAGACAATGATTTCCTCTTTGCCTCCACGGCCAGAGATGATAATCTGTCCTTCATCCTCCAAATTGCGAACAGATTCTACTATTCTTCCTTGTGCAGCTTCAACATCTGAGAGACGAGTTGGCCCCATAAACTCCATCTCTTCACGAACCATTACAGCCACACGTTCAGAGACATTGGCAAATATTTTTTGCTTCACCTCATCGCTAGCCGCTTTCAATGCAATCGCAAGGTCTTTTGTTTCAACCTCCTTCAGCACTCGCTGTATTGAACGATCGTCAAGAAGAATGAGATCATCGAAGACAAACATCATATTTTTGATTTCGGCGGCCATATCCGGATCCTCCGCTTCAAGTGATTGCATGATATTCTTCTCAGCGGTGGCATCAATCAGGTTCAGTATTTCAGCAACAGCCTTTGCACCTCCGGAGGCTGACATTGCACCTCCAGATGACTGGTCAAAATGGGAAGTCAGAGTCTTTTCGATTTCTTTGAGAATCCCTGGAGCAATTTTCTCCATTGTTGCAATCCTGATGGAAACCTCTGCCTGTAATTCAGGCGTAAGTTCCGACAGAACCGATGCTGAATGTTGCTGGCTTAGTTGAGTGAGAATCAGTGCGATGGTTTGCGGGTGCTCATTCTGCAGAAAGCTTGTAAGCTGCTTGGTATCAATATCCTTTAGAAGGGAAAAACCGGTTGTTACGAGTGACGTCTCCAACCGTTTCAAAATATCCTTTGCTTTGCTACCACCAACAGCTTTCTCCAGAACCTGACCAGCATAATCTATTCCACCTTGAGATACATACTGACGAGCCATGAAGATCTGATAGCACTCCTCAATGACTTTATCTTCAATCTCTGATGGTACATCGCGAAGATTAGCAATCTCGATAGTAATACTTTCAAGATCTTCTTCGGAAAGACCCTTCAATACAAGAGCCGATACTTCGGAGCCAAAAGCGACCAACGCAACGGCAGCTTTTTGAATGGGTGTCATTTCTTCGTAATTAAGCATAATTTTTACTCTGACATCATAGTCTTAATGACTCTTGCTATCTCGTCCGGTTCATCCTTAGCCGTTTCCTGCATTTCGTCTACAAGACGAGGTTTTCGTTTTTCTGGATTGATTCGCTTAACAGGCTCTTCATCTTCCTCTACTTCTTCCTTTTGCGCTACTACATTCTTCTTTGACTGTGCTGGAGCAGTAGGCATCAATTGAGACAGAGCCTTCATCAATTTCCCAGCTTTTTTCTTGACGTACAGGAAAATGAAGCCCAACAACAGAAAGTACCCAACCTTTTTCGCAATATTCACATAGAAATCACGCTGATAAATAGCATCAAGCGCCTGGCGATCTTCATCTAAATTCCTGCTGTTGAATTCAAGATTAACCATATCAATCTGATCGTTACGATTAGAATCAAAACCAACAGCTGTTTTAACAATAGATGACAATCTATCTAATTCTTCTTGAGACCGTGGCTGGTAAACCATCGTTGTCTCACCGTTTTCATTTTCTTCAGGTGAATAAACCCCATCGACGAGCACAGCAATTGACAGCCGATTTATTGAACCAACTGCTTCAACAAGATGTTCGTTGACCTTATTTAGCTCATAGTTTGTAATAACTGTCTCAGTGCTGTTATTCTCTTCGCTTTCACTTGACTCCGAAGCCTTATCAGTAGTGGAGTTATTGCTTTTGGTGTTCTCTTCGCTACGAACTGATGGAGAGTTAGGATCGAATGTTTCAGATGTCCTTTCTACTTGCTGAAAGTTAAGATCAGCAGTAAGACGAACAACCGACTTCTCGGATCCCAGAACATCATTAAGCATTGATTGCGCCTTATGCTCAAGATATTCCTCAACCTGCTTGCGGACATCCAATTGTGATGCTGTCAAACCGGCCACAACGTCACTCTTTTGACCAGATGATAACAGGTTGCCATCATAATCAACGATTGCGATATTTTCTGGTTCCAATCCTTCCACAGACGAAGCGACCAAATGGGAGACACCATTAATCTGATGTTTGGTTAATTTACCCCCTTTTATCTTCAACAAAACTGAAGCGGTAACATCTTCCTGATCCTGCTTGAATAGACGATCTTCCGGTATCACAATATGCACGCGAGCAGCTTGTACCTCTGACAACTGCATAATGGTTCGAGTGAGTTCGCCCTCCAGAGCACGCCTAAAATTAAGATTTTGGAGGAAATCGGTCATACCCAAATTGTTATCGTCAAAGATGGCATAGCCTACAATTCCATGTCGCGGCAAACCTTCCGAGGCAAGTGAAAAACGCGCCTTGTATACTTGATCTGAGGGCACTGATATTGTGTGCCCACCGTCACTGATTTGGTAAGGGATATTGCTATCGGAAAGGAACTTCACGACTTCGCCGGATTCGCTTTCATCAAGATCGGAATAGAGGGGAGAATAGCCGGCGTTATTAAGCCAACCGACGACAAATATCGCTCCTACAATGGTGCCAGCCACGACGCCAAAAAGCATCATGACCTGACTGGGTGTCATCCGACCAATCCATTTACCAATTAACTTAACAAACTGTTTATATCGCTCCATACTCCATCCTATGTTGTGTCAACGACACGTTGTGTCAACGACACGCTGTGTCAACGACACGCTGTGTCAACGAC
>JAYEIF010000066.1:0-14337 GCA_034659895.1 Candidatus Zixiibacteriota bacterium | reverse complement strand
TGTGTCAACGACACGCTGTGTCAACGACACGCTGTGTCAACGACCATCCATGGTCTTTTATATCTGCCGTTAAACCGGCATTCGAATTAGCTCCGAGTATGCATTTACAAGTTTATTTCGAATTTCCAACAGAAGGTCCATAGACACTCCCGCTTCTTCTGCCTTTATCATCACCTGATGAAGTTCCACCGGTTCTCCAGCAAGAAAAGAATCCTGCAATTGAGCAGATTCATTCTGTAAACCATTTACTGATTCCAAAAGATTGGAAAACAATTCGGTGAAATTCGATTCATCCTTTGAATCCGTTCCGCCCTTTGAAGGTGTTGCTCCGACCTGATCCAGAATACCTGGAATGACACGATTTATATTAACGGGTGTGTTAATCATATTTTACACCTTAACATCGATGACTCGTCCCAGAGGTTCCTCATTATTGCTGGAATCAACATTTTTGTTAAATGAAGAACCAAATCTGCCAGTATCGGCATAGCGGTGAAACAACATATCCAGCGCACTTTTTTCTTCAGAGCTGAGAAAATCTGAATAGTTACCTTCAGGAGCTTTAACTGCAACATCAGATCGATTAGTTATCTCCTTGGAAGAAATAGTCAATGAACTATCAGAATTCCCAACATTTTCTTTCGGAACTTGAGTATTCCTTTGATGACTGGTGAGTTGCTGATAGGATTGAATCCCAACGGGATTGATTTTCATAATCTAAACCTTACACTTTCTATATGTCGAGGGCACTTTTAGCCATTTGTTTCGCAGTTGATATTGCTACAGTATTTGCCTCATAGGCTCTGGATGCTGCCATCATATCTACCATCTCATTTACAATTTTAATATCTGGATACTTCACATATCCCTGTTCATTTGCATCAGGATGAGTTGGATCACGAACCAAACGATACGAGGAGTCCTGATCAATGGCTTCTTCCTGAGTCACAGTGGGAACCTCGATCCCATGATGAAATTTCAATGAATGCCCTTTGATATGCTGAGAATTGGTACAGTTTAGCCGAGTCCCTGTCTGTTTTACCATGCTTTTGAAACTGGTAGGTTCCTGTGTCTCTGATACTATCACTCGATGTCGTCGGTAGGGACCACCCTCATTTGTTCTTGTCGTTTCAGCATTGGCGATATTTTTCGCCGTTGTATTCATTTTGGCTCTCTGAACAGAAAGTCCTTGAGATGAAATATCTATTGCGCCAAGTATTCCTGCCATATTATATCCTTTACTTACTTGTAATTGCTTTCTTCAAACCTTGGAATTTCCGTTGTAAAATCCGAGCTGCAATTGTAAACTCAAGTTCGTTCCGTGCCAGATTGGAAATTTCATTATCAATATTAACTGCGTTTAGTTCTCCCTCGGAAATTTTTGCTACATTCACATCAGGTTCACTCTGCTGATTCTGCCCGAGAGGTATATGATTAGGATTAGTTACACATCCAGCCAATTGGTTTGTATCACCAGTCATGCGGCTAAACTCTTCCTTGAAATCTATATCCTTAGCTTGATATCCGGGTGTGGAGACATTTGCCACATTACCGCTTATAAGTTTGTGCCTATAAGCAGACAAGTCCATAAAGGCTTCGAACTTTGGCAATCCGGGCCTAGAGAACAAAAAACCTCCGAGTTTATTTATCATATATCACACTCATTTATTTCACCTCATCAAAAGGATAAGCAATGAGCGTGCCACTGGTCTTTCTCAAACGCACCTTATTGGCTAACAACGACTTCTGTTGGTTAATCGGCAAGTAAGGTTAGGTTTGTTTTGAATTACTGGAAATCCTTTCCTGCTTCAGTGGAAATAAATTACTGATTTGCAAGAAAGTACATATCGGACGATGGCTCTTTATTAGTAAGTTCCATCGTAAGTATAACTATATCCACCCGTCGATTAAGGGAGCGGTTTTCAATCGAATTGTTTGGTTTAATAGGACGATACTCACCATATCCAAGTGCGGAAATCCGATTTGGTGAACAATTATGTTGCTCTATGAAATAGCGAACTACTTTCGTAGCTCGTGCCGCCGACAGCTCCCAGTTTGATGGATAACGATTGGTCGTAATATCACGATCATCAGTATGACCTTCAACCCGAATATGATTGGGCAAATCACTTATCTCCCCAAATACCAAGTCCAGCACTTCCATAGAACTTGGTTTGAGATCCGCGGATCCGCCATCGAACAGAGCTCTTTCAAGGATATGCACAACAAGCCCTCGTTCAGTGAGTTCCATATTGACATCCTTGAGTTCATCACTTTTTTCAACTTTTTGCTCAACAACTTTTTGCAACATGCGGAGATCACCAAACTTGAGAGCGCCATGACCCTCAGTGGACACATCAGAATTTTCATTGTAGAAAATACTCTCACCACCCTGCAAGATACCATGAAGAGCATTTGCCATCCGGCCAAATCTCTTGGCATCAATTTGCGACATCGAATACATAATTACAAAAAAAGCCAAAAGGAGAGTAATAAGGTCGGTGTAAGTCAAGAGCCAGCGTCCAGGATCATCATCATCATCGATCTTTTTTTTCTTGTAATTCCGTCGCACTAACTACTCCACATGCAAGCGATGTTTTGGGCTAATGAACGAAAGCAACCTTGTTCTAATGTTGCGTGGGTTATCGCCAGTCTGAATGGCCAAAACACCTTCAGAAATAAGTTCTAAATGTGTAAGTTCCTCTTCGTGACGCATTTTGAGTTTATCTGACACAGGCAAGAAGAAGAGATTTGCCAACCCCACACCCCATAGCGTAGCTATAAAAGCAGCGGCAATATGAGTAGCCATCTTGGAAGCATCCTCTGTACATCCCAACGTATGAATTAAACCCAACACCGTTCCAAGAATTCCCAACGTAGGCGCAAAGCCTCCTGCCTTCTTAAAAAATAAAATACCCTGCTTATGACGCTCTTCAACTTGTACTATTTCCATCTCTAAAATATCACGTAACGACTCAATATCTGTTCCGTCGATAACCAATCTGATTGCTTTTCTGAAAAAAGGATGCTCAATTTTCTTGAGATCAGTTTCCAAACCGAGGATTCCTTCCCTCCGCGCCTTTTCAGATAATTGCACTAATTTATCTATGGTGCTTGTCAACGGTAAAGACTGATTCCAAGTAGCCACTTTGAGATAGTGGGGAATATGCCGCACCGTGTCAAAGGAGGTCGTAATTGTAGTTGCTCCCAAAGTACCACCTATCACAATCAGCAAAGGAGCAGTTAGAAAAATTGCGTGAAAGTTACCACCTTCGAGAAAGAAGGAACCGCCAACAGCGCCGAACGCAACTATCAATCCAAATATTGTGGCAAAGTCCATATGTTTTAGATACCACCTGTATCACAGTTAGATTATTACTACTATTAGGCACTATATGCCATACGTTAAAAATATCGGCAGGAATGCGAAAATGTGTAGTCTGTTTTAGAAATATAAAGAAACCGAAAAATGTGAGCTATAGCGAACCTATTCTTTAGAGACCAAATCGTACTCTACGAGCTTGTTACGAATCGTTCGAGAAGATACTCCCAGTGCTTCAGCAGCTCGAGTCTTATTGCCATTGAATTTCTCAAGTGTTTTAAGAATGAGATACCTTGATCCCTCTTCTAGCTTCATTGGCACCTTCAATTGTGGCAGGTCATCAGCTACTCGACCCAGAACAAGATCCGCAGGGAAATCGTCTTCTATAAGTATCTCCGACTTTCCAGTAACAACAGCCCGTTCTACCAGATTCTCAAGTTCTCTCACATTGCCAGGCCAGTGATAGCTCATCAGTAAATTCATCGCCGGCTTGTCTATCCCGGTCACATTTCGCCCGTTTTCAGCATTAAACTTATGGATAAAATGCTCTACCAATAGCTTAATATCTTCTTTGCGCTCCTCAAGAGGAGTAACATGAATAGGAATTACATTTAGACGGTAGAAAAGGTCCTCACGGAATTTTCCTTCAGCAATAGACCGCTTAAGATCACGATTGGATGTGGCAATAAGGCGAACATCGACTGATATCGGTGTAGTTGATCCGACTCGTTCGAACTCACGCTCCTGAATTACACGCAGTAACTTGGATTGCAGGTTGTATGGCATCTCTGAGATTTCATCGAGCAGAAGGGTTCCACCATCAGCTAACTCAAAACGCCCCCGATGTGTTCTCCTTGCATCGGTGAAAGCACCCTTCTCATGACCAAACAATTCGGTCTCAACTAAGTTCTCCGGAAGAGCAGCACAGTTCAAAGTGACGAAGGGTTTATCTTTACGATTGGAACAATAGTGGATAGCTCGCGCCACAAGTTCTTTTCCGGTTCCAGAATCGCCGGTAATCATAACAGTTGACCGCGCACAAGCCACTGATTGGACAAGATCAAATATATCCCGCATAGCGCGAGACTTACCGATGATATTTTGGAACTTGTGCTCCAGATCATGGCGCATAATTGCGTTTTCCGAACGTAAATCAAGTACCTCCGTTATCCGTGATAGTATATGTTCCACTGTCTGAGGAAGCACTGGCTTAATCAGAAAATCATAAGCATCATTTTTAATTGCTTTTACTGCTGTTTCAATAGTTCCATAAGCCGTCATTATGACAACAACTGAATCTGGGCTGATTTTCTTGATGTTTTTTAGCACATCAATTCCGTCCATAACTTTCATCTTCAGGTCAGTCAATACAATGTCATAAGTCCGCTCGTTAAATGCCGCCAGAGCTTCCTCTCCCGAGAAGACCGCTTTACAATCGTGACCTGTGCGGCGGATGGTTTCTTCCATTAATTCGTTAACAAGGGGGTCGTCATCAACAACCAGAATTGCATATTTCACTCTAAGTTCTCCCTGTCCAAGGCTTTCATACTAACCGGCAACAACAACTTAAATGAAGTCCCACCGTCCGTATTATTCTCCGCAATAATGTCTCCACCATGAGCTTTCATAATCTTCCTGGCTACAGCCAGTCCAAGTCCATTTCCTTTTGTTCGCGTTGTAAAAAATGGCGCAAATATCTGTTCCAAATTATCCTTTGGAATTCCAGGTCCATTGTCTGACACCACAATTTCCAATGCTGTTTCATCCGTTCCAAGCAATAGCCGATCACCATACTGTGAGCTTACTTTATGCCTATGTAAGACGCGTACATCTATCTCAATACAACCACCTTTGGAGAAAGACCCAATTGCATTGGAAAATAGATTGAAAAACACCTGGTTTATCAGCACAGTGTCAACATTTATTATGCTCATTCCTTCCTGCTCGGACAATACAGGACCAATCCTGAACTCAACCTCTCGAACTTCATATGGCTTGTTTTGCTTAAACTGACCAATAGCAGACTGCACCAACTCCAGAAGGAAAATTTCGGTTTTATTGGTCTCCTCTGACTTTGCATAGTTCAATAAGGTAGTTACAGTATGATTGAGAGTATCAACTCCACGTTTGATATTGTTCACAAGACGCAATTTAGGATCTGACTCCTCCATATCATTAGCCAGAAGAGCAGCGAAACCAGCAATGCCTGAGAGTGGGTTTCGTACCTCGTGAGCAATTGTGGCTGCCATCTCCCCCATTGCGGCTAATGTATTCAAACGGGCAAATTCCTGCTCAATCTTCTTAATTTTTGTCATATCCTGAAAGACTTCCACTGCTCCGGATGGATTCCCATCGTTATCGCGCATAAGAGCTGTTGACACTGACAAATTAAGCCGAGTCCCATCAGTCAAATCTATCTTTCGCTCAGTAGAATCAATAGAATATGCTCTTTCAACTGACCGCAGGGCATTTGCTTCTGTCGGAGTTCCAGGATGGATACAATCCCTGTATAAATTTCCAAGAACCTGCTCGGCATCAATACCCAAAATGTGCTCAGCCGCTCTATTAACATGTGTTATACGACCATTTTTGTCCACCGCCACTACTCCTGCTGAAATCGTGTGCAGAATTCCGTTAAGGAACTCTGTTACCACAAGATTGCGCTCGGTAGCCTCTGTAAGTTGGGTATTTGCATCGGCTAGCTCTCGATTCTGCGTTGTGAATTCCTCTTCAAGCTCTATGTACTTGCGTTGGAGAGTGTTAATTACACGGGTAAACGATGCATACAACTCTGTAAAACGTGATACTTCGTCTGTTGCCTCTGACATATCCAGAAGCGAATTTTGTTTTTCATCCACAACACACCTCACATATCATTATCTAAAATACTATAGATTAGTGTGAAGTGGTGTTCAACAAAAACTTGTTTAGAAATAAGAGACTATTTCTTGTGCAATCTGATTAATAGGAACGATATGATCACAGATACCGGCTTCAACTGCAGCTCGAGGCATTCCATAAACAACACAGGTTTGTTCATTTTCAGCAATAACTATACCTCCGCCTGCTTTCATTTTTCCAAGTCCGATTACACCATTGTTCCCCATACCGGTAAGAACCACTCCCATTGAAGCACGGCGATATGAAACTGCTACCGAGTTCATAAAAACATCAACACATGGTTTATACAGAGTGTCTGATGGCTCTGTAGAAACAACAACATTGGCTCTGGCGCCAAATTTCTTCACTGTCATCTGCATACCACCTGGAGCAATCAATACGGTTCCCGCTTCTACAGGGTCGCCATTAGAAGCTTCTTTTACTTGCAAAGTTGACAGGGAATCAAGTCTTTGAGCTAGTGATTTTGTAAATTTTGGAGGCATATGCTGAGCTATAACAATCCCGGCTGAAAGATTTCGCGGTAAGCGCGGGATTACTTGTGCAAGTGCTGGCGGACCTCCAGTTGAGGAGCCAATAGCTACAATATTGACAGGATGATTGCGCTTGCGCGTAGTAGTAGCTGATGTTGGTATAGCGCTTTTGGAAAGATTGGTATCCCCTTTATGTTGACCAATACGACCTGCAGCACGACTACTGCGAAATCGGGACATTAACAATGATTTCCGCTTGGCTATATTCTTAATCTTTGCCAGGAGACCATCTTTGATTTTTACAATATCCAAACTGACATAAGATAGATCTTTGGGAATAAAATCAACAGCTCCCATGTCAAGCGCATCAAGAGTGGCATTAGCACCATCTGTAGTCAGTGATGACACCATCATTACCGGAACTGGGTTATCACTGGCCATAATCTTGCCCAAAGCCGTCAAACCATCCATTCGGGGCATCTCGATATCCATTGTAACTATATCTGGTTTGAGGTTATGAACTTTCTGAATACCCTCTTCCCCATCTCGTGCAGTTCCAACGACCTTTATTGTCGGATCAGATTCCAACATCATAGTCAGGGCTTTACGCATAAAAGCGGAGTCATCAACCACAACAATTCTAATTTGCGGGTTTTGTGTTGTATTTTCCATTAAAGTGAAGACTTCTGATTAACTTATTTTCTTGGTAACATTGAACAAACCAATTATGTCAACAATTAGCCTGATCCGACCGTCTCCAAGAATAGTAGCTCCTGCAACTCCCTCAGTAGAGCCGAGATAGCTGCCCAGAGATTTGATGACTACTTCTTCCTGACCGAGGAAACGATCTACAATAAGCCCAAGTTTCTTCTCAGCTAATCCAACAACGACGATATATGGTTTCTCTGTCATAATAAACCCATTGGGATCAGCGCTGAGAATGTCAGATAGATTGATGATTGGTATAATCTCATCCCGAAGCCGTAGTACCGGACGTTTATTAACATAGGAGATATCTGATTGTTCGGTTTTCACAGTTTCGGACACGGAAGATAGTGGAAGAATAAATACATCATCGTTGCACTGAATAAGTAAACCTTGAATTATAGCTAATGTAAGCGGCAATTTGATTGTAACGACGGAGCCCTTACCGGCTTCTGATTCCAACTCAATGACGCCGCTGAGCTTCTCTATATTAGAGCGGACAACATCCATTCCGACACCACGGCCGGAAACATCGGTGACAACCTTGGCCGTAGATAATCCCGCTTCAAAAACAAACCTGAATATCTCACGATCTGACATTCTCTCAAGGTTTTCTTCAGTAACCAGACCACGCTCGATTGCCTTTGCCTTGATAGCTTCAATCCCAAACCCACGACCATCATCGGTAATCTTAATTATGATATTGGACCCCTCCTGACTGGCATCCAAATTGATAGTTCCCTTTGGGGGCTTCCCAGCCTTTGTTCGTTCCTCAGGAGTTTCTATTCCATGATCACACGAATTGCGAATAATATGAACTAAAGGATCACCAATTTCCTCAATGACAGAACGATCCAGCTCGGTAGATTCACCAGATATTTTCAACTCAATTTCCTTATGTGAATCTCGCGCAAGATCTCGAACCAAACGTGGAAAACGCTTGAAGACCTTGTCAACTGGTTGCATTCGCATTTTCATCACAGCCATCTGTAACTCGGTCGTGATAAAATTGACTGAAGTCGCCGCTTGATTCACTGGTTCATATTCAGAATCTCCCTCGTTGTCCCTGTTTAATTTATTTAGAGATTGCTGCAGGCTGTTACGCCCCAGAACTAATTCCCCCATCATATCCAAAAGCGAGTCAAGCCGCTCAACATCAACACGTATTGTTTGCTCACTCGTCTTCTTGATTGTATGGGTTCGAGAGGATTTACTGGACAAACCAGCGCTTGCGGCACTATCCACATCAGAAGATTTTCTTTCGGAACTGGTTGTCTGATCGGGCGCAATGACCTTGGTTTCCTTCTCTGCTTTATCAGGAGAATTGTCACCCTCTAAAGAATCAGACTCTTCTGGCGTATCTACTAAAGAAGCGGTGGTATCTTCTACATTATCTGCAACAGGAGATTCCTGTGGTACATCCTGCTCTCCTTCTAGAGTAACACTCAAACGTTTCAGAATATCCGTTAGATCAAGTTCTTCCTGGTTTCCCTGGCGCACATTATCCAGGAGTTCTTTCAGTAAATCAAGTGATTCAAGAAGAATATCCATCACTTCAGGAGTAACCTTCATTTCAGATTTCCGCAACTTGTTTAGAATATCTTCCATGTGGTGAGCAAGAGTTGTAACCTGTTCAAACCCGAGAAAACTTGAAGTTCCTTTAATGGTGTGCACTGCTCGGAAGATTTCGTTGAGCAAATCAAGATCTTCAGGAGTAGTTTCAAGCTTAACGAGATTATTATCCAAAGATGAAATTAATTCATCAGCTTCAACAAGAAAATCATCAATGATTTCCTTCATTTCATCTTGTTGTAGTTCCATATCATTGGGCATTTATAAACCTCGCTAATCTCATTTCTCTCCTGCAAAGAGTGAATCAATATCGGATTGTGTTGTTTTTTTGTCACTATAATCGGCGTGAGGATCATACGCACGCTCTTTACGCTGTGAATTTGGTTCCGAGTAAGAATCATTTGTTTCCTTCGAACCCTGAATAACTCCAACGATTGAATGTAAACGTTCTTCAATATCTTCAAGAAGACTAGCAGCATGATTCATCTGTTGAGTTGTTATATCCTGGAATTGAAGGGCATCCATAATTATATACGCATCCTCAGAAGTCGTATTGGCTTTTTCGATAAGGGTATCAATCATTGGAACTATTTCTGTTAAATTTCCGCTGGCCACTTTTTCCTTGATACCATTCAGTCCCTGTATAACATCATCTTCCCGTTGTGTAATCCCCTCTACCTTGTCCAACATTTGAGAGGCAGCAACTTCTGTTTGCTCACTTATCTTATCAAGCTGCTCAGTAGCTTTTGGGACTTTTTCACGTGATTCGGTTAGCGGACTATGCAATTCCTTGAACTTACCAACCACTTCATTTATTGAAGATGCCAGTGCAATTACCTCAGACTGCATTTTCCCATACAGTTTTTCGCTGATAGCCATAAATTCCTCCTTATAGACGCCTTTAGCCTAACCGTTCAAAACCTGTTCAATTTTGTCTTTGAGTGTATTCGGCGTAAACGGCTTCACAATATAGTTGTTAACACCCACTTTTAACGCTTCTACAATATCATCCTTAACTGATCGTGTAGTAACCATCAAAACCGGTATGCTTTTATATTCATCCATACCACGAATTGTTTTAACAAACGTCAAGCCATCCATCTCAGGCATATTCCAATCTGTAATGACAAAATTAACATCTTCAACTTTCAACTTGGCTATAGCATCCTTGCCGTCACTCGCCTCAACTACATTTGTATAGCCTGCTCGTTTCAACGTATTGATGATAATGCGTCGCATAGTTGGACTGTCATCAACCGCGAGTATTTTCAAATCTGCCACACTTCCTCCTTTGGCATATTTACTTTATATTCATTTTAGATATTTTGATACTTCATCCAACAAAAGAGATGGCTTAAATGGTTTTACAAGATATGAACTGGCTCCAATTTCCAATCCCCTATCTCGGTCATCAACAGCATCTTCAGAAGAGAGTATTATTATCGGTGTTTGAGCATGCTCAGGATTTTCTCTCAAAGTATGGATTAAACTGTATCCATCCAGATTGGGCATATTGAGATCCGTGATAATTAAAGAAATATCATCTTTAGCCCCGGATATAGCTTCAATTGCCTCCATACCATCGTTCGCTGTTAAAACATTAAAACCTTTTCTCTTCAAAGAGAAAGAGACAAACTTTACTATTGTTGGAGAATCATCAACTACTAGGATTGTCTGTTCCATTTACCTTATCCTATATCAAATAATCGTTCACATCATTTCTTAACTGCCATCGGCTTGACTTTACTCAATAGATCTATCGCTTTGGAAGCTCCAGTAGTAGCACCACTACTAGTTACTCTTTGCGTTGCAGGTTTTCGTGTTGCAGTCAGGGTAGCCGACAATGACGGCCTGGATTTCGAGCTTCCTAATGCCTCTTTCTGATATACAAGGGCATTCTTAAAATACACCAATTTGAAGGATTTGGAGATATTGTGCAGTGTCTCTGCATGACCAATGTAAAAATATCCTCCTGGCTTAAGGCTGTTGTAATAACCGCGGACGAGTTGTCTCTTTACTTCATCCGAAAAATAAATCATGACATTTCTACAGAAAATAACATCACAGTTGGAATTAAGCGAGATCATACGCGGCTGGTTAAGATTGATAAAAGAAAATTTCACCATCGCTTTAACTTCGGGCTTTACTTGATACAAATCACCAACCTTCGTAAAATACTTTGCCGTGTGCATTGGTGACATGTTACGCATAGTGATTCCACTGTATTCACCACGACGAGCTTTTTGAAGCACTTCCTCAGAGATATCATTGGCGACAATCTCGCCTCTCCACCCAGGCATAGAAGCAAATCTATCCAACAATATCATTGCAAGTGTATATGGCTCTTCACCAGTAGAGCATCCGGCTGACCATATTTTGATAGTTTTGGGACTATTACTTTTCTTTTTTTCCTCGATTATCTGCGGTAACACTTCTTTAGAAAAAGACAGCAACTGGGGCTCATTACGGAAAAAGCTTGTTTCATTCGTAGTTACGAGATCCATTAACTTGTGGAATTCTTTCATTGAAGTGTCATATTTAACATGGTATAAGTAATCCTTATACGTTTTAATGGATAACTCATTCATCCGCTTGCAGAGCCTGTTTTTCAACAGATACATCTTATTCTTAGCGAAGAAGATACCACTTTTCTCGTGTATATAGTCACGAATCGCCTCAAAGTCCTCATTACTCAGGATAGGATCTTCAGTCATATTATCCAGCATTGTTAGTCCTCGTTTACCCAATCTCTCACATAAAGTGATAGATTAAAAAATCATCACTATAATCTGTTTTCTTCTTTCTTATCAGTGTCCAGTTGAGCTTGAACTGTTTTGTATAACCGATTTATGTTAAATGGCTTAGTAACATAATCAACCACCCTGTTCCTTAACGCTTCAACTGCTGTGTCAACTGACGGGTAGGCTGTCATAATAACAACCGGAATATCTGGATATGATGCATGCATTTCGGAAGTAAGAACCATTCCATCCATATCCGGCATCCGCAAATCGGTTAATACAAGGTCAATATCTTTATCTTCGAGAATATCCAAAGCTTTCTGACCGTTCTCTGCTATAGAGGTCTTCCATCCCTGCTCCACGAAGAAATCGTATAGAAGATCTCTTATTAACAGTTCGTCATCGACTATTAAGATTGATTTTTCGGACATCAATGAGTTCCTTCCAGTGACGAGACTGCTTCCCGCGCAACCACAGCGATGTCTTCATTCTTTTCCTGACTGAGCTTGCGAATATCTGAAAGAGCTTCTTGACATCCAAGTTGCGCCAGAGCTTTAGTAACAGCAATTTTGATAACATCCTGTTCGTCATTCAAATAAGGATGTAGATATTCACCATACTGTTCACACCCTGTCTCGGCTATGGCATTTATAGCGTGGTATCGTACCCAGATATCTTCATCATCTAACAAGAAACGAATATCCGCCGCAGCTTTTTCTCCTTTAATAACCATCAGAGCAGATATTGCGGCTTTACGCACACCACTATTTTCATCATTTAATGAAATCATCAACACATCTGAATCCACGTCTTTGTTTATCTTTGCTAAAGCATTAATTGCTGATTTACGTATACTCGCCTCAGGATGATTGAGAGCTTTTTGAAGTGGCTCTACTACTTCAGCTTGTCCTACCATCCCCAAAGCCATAACAGCCAGCCGCTGCCGTTCTGTATTCTCGTGATACAAATCGGCTGTAAACTTGGCTGCAACCTTGGAACCACCTGCAATTATAAGCGCTCCCACGGCAGCTTCACGAACATCAGGATATTTATCATCCAAGCCGGTAAAGAGAAAATCTACATTTTGCTCCGAGCATAACCAACCAAGTGATCGAAAAGCTGATCTCCGAACGTGGCCTACTTCATCACGAGCAAGTTTCTTTAATGCCGGCAAGACCTCATCACTGCCGGAAACGCCCAACACCCAAGCTATTTTCTCACGCACCTCTGGAGACTCATCGGATATATAATCCACGAGTTTCAGAGCTATTTCTTCATCGACGAATTTTCGAAATACATCAAGAATAACTAATCGCGCCTTTGGCGATACATCTGGGAATCTTTTCAGCATAATGCCCGAAGTTGAAACCCCTGCTTGTCCAAAAGCTTCGACTAAACGATCCGTATCCTCTTCATTTAATGATTCAACAACATCCAGAACAGATTCCACGACATTATTGCCATACCAACGGGGCAGACGATTGAGAATAAAATCTGTGATTCTCTCGTCCTTGCGTTTCACACTATCAAAGAGATAGTCAATAAAACGATCAAGCGGCAAATCATAATCTAGTTTTCCATCATTGGCTTCGCTAATTGTGATTATTGCCCTCAAAGCCACCTCGGAAATAGTTGTATCCTCGTGATCCAGAAGAGGCATAAGGTATTCGACCGAGGCCATCATACCAGTATGCCCGATAGCTTCAATCACCGCATACAAAATCATAGGATCGTCAGTCTTGAGGAAGTTGTATAACTTTGCCAATATTTTCGGGTCTCCGATTTTCCCTAACGCCTCAACTGCCTGAAGTCGAGCGTCCTCTATTTGTTCATAAGCTTTTTCCAGCGCGGGAATTGCTTCCGGTGAACCGATTTCACCGAGAGCTTCTGTGGCAGAAATGGCAACATTAAGATTATTGTCACTAAGCCGTTCACAGAGAGGGCCAACAGCGGCTTCGTCCCCGATTATTCCGAGAATATCGACAATGAACTTTCTGATATCGTAATCATCATCAACAAGATCATCAATCAACGGTTGAACTGCTGGCTTTCCAATTTTCATAAGAATTTCAGCCGCCAGATTTCTGGTGCCTATATCCTCATGTCCAAGAAAGCGTATCAAAAGTTGAGCGCCGATAACACTCTTTATTTGAATAAGAAAATCGGCAGCAAGTTCGCGTATCCCCAGATTGGGATCTTCAAGAGCAGTAACAAGACCAGCTACTGCTTCATCCTGGTTGCAGTCACCAAGATTCTTAACTGCTTCCTCGCGTTCGAAAAAGTCCGATGATTGTAATTGTATCAGCAACTCACCAATTTGTTCAATTCTGTCAGTCATGAATCATATTCTCCACATTAATAGTGAAAATTCAACTCAGTTTGCTGAAACAGTATTATAGGAATTAAGAGCTTCTTCTTCAGTGTCATAAATTTCAAAGATATGTGACAATTGAGTAATATCAAAAATTTCCTGTACATAGCTGGCGAGATTAGACAATGTCAAACGCCCTTTTTTTATTCGCGTTAATTTCATTATCGAAACTAACGTTCCTAATCCTGAGCTATTAATGAACTCTACACCATTAAGATTAAGGTGTACCGCAAACTTCCCTTGCTCGAATAAGTT
>JAYEIF010000065.1:0-21608 GCA_034659895.1 Candidatus Zixiibacteriota bacterium | reverse complement strand
TTGGCATGAGGGCCGCCGTAAAGACCAATATGTGAAACGGACCCATCGAGATTGTATATCAAGCTGTCACCGCTGTTCAATGCCGGAGAGCCAGCCTTGAGATGAAAATCTCCATCACCAACAAATAGCGGATCAATGTTCATATTGCCGTTGAGGTCGGCCTGATCCCAAATAGCTTCATATTCACCCTCTGCGTTATTGAACACAATGTTATTTTGAAATTCCCATTTTGCCCAGTCGCCATTATTCCATACTCCGACACAAGGGCATACCCACTCTTCTCGCCATCCGTTTTCGACTACGATATTATTAACAATTCGACCATGACTCTCAGTTGACCATGGAGCAATTCCGCAATTGCCATTGTGATATACGACATTGTTGACCATGTCCATGTGCGACTGTCCAGTTGCAATCATTCCCCACCCAAGATTGTCGTGTATAAGGTTATTGCGAGCAATTACCCATGAGGTACCGAAAGCGCCGATTCCTTTCCAATAGTCGGTAACCTCATTGCGGTAAGCAAAGCAGGTAGCATCCCATGTTACGCCAATACCAGCTCCACGACCGTTCTTGATGAGACAGTCGGATATCAATGCTACCGCCCCTCGATAAAGCGCTACTCCATCCCAGCCGTTGTTTTCGATTGTGCAGTTACGAATTTCAAGCTCTGCTCCCTCCCTGCCGATTATGCCGCTGATTCCAACTATAACTGAATCTATCCGATGGTCATTGTTACGTACATTTACATCTGTGACTTTTACCTGTGACCGACGTACCACAATTCCGGCATCGGTCGCCATTTCTATTGAATCACGGCGGCCGCCAGTAACTGTAAGATTTGATATTTCGACCGACTGGCAGTCTTCAATATACAAACCATAACCGGCATTAGTTACAAGCATGGTTGAATTTCTATCAGCTCCGCGGATAACAAGCGACTTGCCGTGTATCACAAATCCCACTGTAGCTTTAATTAGCGTTTGTGGATCATCACAGTTGCCGCACAGAGAATCATTAAACAGCATTGGATTAGACAAAAAATTCCCGGTTGCAAGAACCAGAGTATCCCCGCTTTGGGCATGGTTGATAATCGATTGCAGACCTGACCCGCTCTGAACAGTCAGAGTGGCAGAGGATACGGTTGCCACAATTAAAAATACAACAAGTCCAAATACAGATATAAATTTAGCCATATATCCGAATAATAACGGGATAATGTTCGGTGTAGCAAGGAAAAATAGAGAATAATTGGAGGTTTTAGTTTTGACTTTACTAGATGATTTCGATGTTGCATCTTTTGAATCAAGATGGCACACCGAAAAGCTGTTATATTATTGTCGCGGCAGTCTCTTCGCCCCAATAGCCGCACTGATTGGATACAAAATACGGTGCGGGCTGTAAAATGGATTTGCGACCACAACCTTGTCCTAATAACATCGATTGGAATGCAGACTTGGGAGTTACTAACAGCTTTGGCGGTCGAGTTTAACCTTGAGCAGGAAGTGCATATTCCGAGTTTTGATGAGCGGGCATTTCTTCAGTCCAAGAAATGGATTATAGAGCAGTTCTCACCTGATGAAAATCGAATCAGATTTATACCTGTATTCCCAACCAACGGAGATAAAAAGAAAGACATGCCTATACATCGGGATAGAGCAACTGTTGATACGGCTGATATAGTGATACCCATATCTGTGAGACCAAAAGGCAATATGGAACAGCTTGTCAATGAAGCTATTGTTACCGACAAAACTGTTGTTTCTACTTTTTCAACAACATACCGGTCCCGCACGGACAAACTGAAATACGAAATTGTCAATCACAGTCTCAATCCTGAACTGGATAAAATCGACAGTAAATATCTAATTCACTGGACTCGATCGTCGAACGGCGCCTGGCCCGATGAATGTCAGATAGACTACTGGCGAGCTGTAATATATTCAGAGGAATATCCACGAGGCGGCTTTGACACACTTAAGCATATTCTGACCACCGAGTCTATTATTGCATCATCACGCCACATGCCAAATAAAATTGCCTCCGTTTCGTTTTCAGGTCTATCTCCGAGTAAGGCTCTGAAGCTAATGCGGTGGCGCGCCCGGTATAGAGAAATGTCTTTTGAACCGTACGGTATCGGGATTGACAGGGACTACGCTCTCAAATATGGAGTAGCAGCAGTGCTGTACAGCAATTCGGGGATACAGAAACAACACGATGTAGATATGTGGCGTCGTCAATCACGAGGGAGAAAAACAGACTGGAGTTCGGAAGAGGAATATCGTTATCGAGATGATATTAACCTGAGCAAAATCCCAACAGACAAACTGTTGGCGTTTTGCTACCGACCGGATGAAGCTGATAGCCTGAAATCAACTAACGGTATCAGAATAATATCAATTCTTGCCTAATGTTTTCTTCCGAGCGTTGTTGATTGCTTAGTACTCCTGCCAATGATAGTCAGCAGAGACCATGAGAGCTATCAATGTCCAGGAGAGAACAAGCGAAGTCCCGCCATAGCTGATAAATGGAAGCGCAAGTCCGGTTACAGGCATAAATCCAAGTGTCATACCCACATTGACCAATAATTGAAACAGCAGGATGGATGCTGCTCCAAAAACAACAAAAGAAGTAAAACGAGAGCGACATCGGGCAGAAATTCGTATTGCTCGAAATATAATAAAAGCAAACAGGGAAATCACAATAAGCGCTCCCCATAATCCAAATTCTTCTCCAAGTACCGAGAAGATAAAGTCAGTATGTCTTTCCGGCAGGAAATCAAGACGTGTTTGTGAACCTCCAAGCAATCCCTTTCCCCAGATGCCGCCGGACCCGATGGCTATTTTAGATTGAATTATCTGGTAACCAGCTCCACGGGGATCACGGCTGGGATCAAGAAAGGAAAGAATACGCAATTTCTGGTAATCGGCTAATTGATTCCAAAGAAAGGGCGTAACTATTCCAAAAGCAAGATTAACCACTACTGCAGTGATGCCAAACAACATTCCAGGACGAAGCGAAAACAGGATTCCCAACAAAATCACAATGTACACTGCCCATGCAATCCAGTGACTGGCCGCAACAAGGGACACCAAAGGCGAGACAATCAAAAACAAATACAATAACGATAAACCCGACCAATACCACAAAGCAAACAAAATGACAGGAAAAACCAATGACGTTCCCAAGTCTGGCTGTTTAAGAATAAGCGCCATCGGAATAATAGCGAGCATAAATGACAGTATTAGTCTCTGTTTTGAAGCTATTCCCATTTTGCAATAAGCGAAAAATCGAGCCAGCGCGAAGATGAGAGTGAGTTTTGCAATATCTGATGGAGCCAGATTCATTACCCCAAATGAAAACCAACGCGAAGCTCCCATTCGAGTAGCGCCAATAAACAATACTGCTACCAAAGCAAGCACGGTGATACCATAAAGTAAATAAGCTGTAACATCGAACAATCGCAAAGGAAGGTGGATAACAATTGCAAAAACAAATACAGCAATTAATAACCATATCAACTGGCGTTCATAGTAGGTTTGGGCAAACTCAGAGTCAGCATGATACTGAGAAGAAAGTATCATTAGTATGCCTATCAGTGACAACAGCAGAGCCGCACCTATTAGTTTCCAGTCAAGAGAGCGGTAGTCAAGCATTAGTCATTATCCTTCGTCGGATTCATGGCAATATCGTCAGAATCAAGATGCTTCTGCATATACGCCTTAATGACCTGTCCAACTATCGGCGCAGCTACAGTGGAACCGTGACCGGCATTTTCCACCAGCGCACAGACAACTATCTCTGGATTGTCCAGAGGAGCAACCCCAACAAACCATGAGTGATCATTTCCGTGTGGATTCTGTGCTGTGCCGGTTTTACCTCCTATCGAGTATTTTTCAGCTCGCAAATGACGAGCGGTACCATGCTCCCCCTCGACAACCAATCGTATTCCTTCAAGCAATACTTCCATAGTGGATGGTGAGAACGGCAGATGGAAAGAAACCTCCGGTTCGGTGATTGTCTCGTCATCATTCGCCCAAATTGTTTTCTTGACTATATGCGGTCGATAAACCACACCATCATTTGCCATTCCACAGAAAAATTGTGTCAGTTGCAACAATGTAACAAGCACTTCTCCCTGACCGATGGCATTATTCAATACAAGCGCTCTTGTCCACTTATTGACGCCGTATCTCTCGTCGTAGTAAGCGCTGTTGGGAATGAGACCACTTTCTTCACTTGGAAGATTTATTCCGGTAGGTTGACCAAACCCGCAGAGATTATAATATTGCGAGAGTTTATCAACGCCCAATTTAAGTCCAAGCTGATACATGAATATATCACACGATTGTTCGATTGCATGTTCTGGGATAAGACATCCATGTCCACTTAATTTCCAGCAGTGAAAAACGCGAATACCAAACTTGAATCCTCCCCGGCATGGTTGCAACGTTGTCGTAGGAGTTATCAGTTTTTCTTCGAGAGCCGCACCTACTGTTACTAATTTTACTGTTGATCCTGGCGGATAAAGCCCTTTGAGAGGTCGGTTAAGCAGTGGATGAGTCGAATCTGTGGAAATGTCCTGCCAGATAGATTCCGGGATAACTGAAGAAAAAATGTTCGCATCATAGCTGGGATAGGAAGTCATCGCCAATATCTCTCCATTACTGGGATCAGCAGCCACGATTGCCCCGCAACAAAATGTGTCCAGAGCTTCACTGCAGGCTTTCTGGAGATCTAAATCAATCGTCAAGACAAGGTCAGCTCCAGAAACAGCCGGTACTTTCGGACGATCTTCATATTGGCCAAGAATTTGCCCGGAAGCGGATACCTCGATATAGGCGGTGCCTTCATGCCCCCGTAGCTGAACATCAAATTGTTTCTCAATTCCCTTTTTTCCAATCATGCTGCCCAATCTAAGCTCAGGATATCGCTGATTCTTGAGATCCTTACGGGACACTTCCCCTACGTAACCAGTGAAGGTTTCAGAGCCTAATCCTTCAGGGTAGCGACGAACCTGCTCAATTTGATAAGTTACCCCTGGAAACCGAAAGCTTTGCTCTTCAAGAATTGCAATAGTCTCAAAGGAGGCATCGCGCTTCACCGGCGTAGGTTGATATTTGCTAACCAGATTTTTTTTGATACGTCTTTTTATTTCCAGAGTGTCGAGGTCAAGCAAATCGGCTACATTTTTTAAGGTAACCCCTTTTTTTTGCTCTGCCGGTACTATTGAGACTGTGTACGATGGGCGGCTATCGATTATACGCTGGCGCTCACGGTCATAAACTACTCCTCGCAGGGGTGTGATTGGCACAACTCTAATACGATTATTCTCTGACTGGACAGCAAGTTGCTTGTGATTAAATATCTGAAGTCTCACCAGTCCGCTCACAATAAACAAAAGAATCGCTCCAACTACCACCATCGCGGTCTTCTCTCTCTGTGCGATTGTTAGTACCAGCCTGCTCATAATAAATTAGAAAATGGATTTTATCTTTTGTACAGTAAGTCTATCCTCTTTGATAAGGAAATAGACCCAAGCAAGAATTGTCGTGTATAACGCTCCAGGCAAGGCGTTGACGATGAGCAGGTAAAAGAAATCTGATGCGCTCCCAAGTCCGAGCAGAGCGATATTGTGTAAAGCTGTCCCAATCAAAACAAGAAGAAACTTTGAATTCAACGATTCAAGATTTAGACGCTTGCATATATGGAAAGCCGTCAGACCCAGCAATGCCGTTACCAATGCACCTGCGCCAATAAGTTCAGGCTGTCCGGCCAGCATAACCAGCCCCGCCACAAAACCAAACCACAGCGAGGTCGTCTCTGATTTACTTGTTGCAACCATCATTGTCAGAAACGCTGTCAAATTGATGCCAATGCCATAGATGCTGATTAGGTCATTCAAAATGACTACATGCAGAGAGATTAACACAAGATACACAATATAGGGAATCAATTTCATTGCTTATCTTTTTCCTTCAGCACAAATAGCTCTTCAATGGAATGAAAGTTCGCAGTTGGTTTAAGAGTTATCCTGCAAAATGGCAGGTCTTCGTCACGTTCCACAGATTTGACAACTCCTACTGTTAAACCTGCGGGATAAACTCCGCCCAAACCAGACGAGACAACCGTATCACCGACTTCAATGGAACCATGCAAAGAGAAGTTATCAAGTATCATTCCTTCATCGGAAGTATATTTCACAATGCCCATCTCCCTGCTGGAAGCTATCCTTCCCGCCACTCTATTTGCCGGATCGGTAAGTAATTGAACGGTTGCAAAATCTAAAGTTACCAAAGAAATGCGCCCAATTAAACCATCCTGATTGATAACTGGTTGGTTAAGCATAATCGTATTGTCGCTGCCCCGATTGATGATTGCAGTAGTCGGGGTTTGATAGCCGGAAACCGAGATTACTTCAGCGGGCATCAAGCGATAACCCTGTGGTTGTTCAAAACCCAAAGCGTTGCGAAGGCGCTTGTTTTCACGTAAGGCTTCCGTAAACGACGATATTTTTAGGGATGCTCTGGTTAATAATTCTCGCAACCGCATATTCTCAGCGTCCTGCGAAATCAAAATTTCATAAGAGCCCCTGATTTTGAAAAATGGAGAGTATAGTCCGGTCAGGATTGATTGGTTAACAAAACCACTAATAACGGAAGGGCCAAAAATGAGAACAACTGAAAGGATAACCACGACGCTAACATGGAAATTGCGCCAGTGGTGGGAAAACAGAGTTGAAATCCAGCTCATTCTTCAGCGTCCCTGCCTGCAAGTCTAGTTAGTTTACGTTATCAATCAGCGTCAGGATGTCTCCCGGTGATGTAGCCTCAATCATTTTCGTGCGATTCTCTTCGGATTTCATTAAATATGAAAGACGAGCCATTACATTTAGATGAGCGCCAATCGCATCCTCTGGAGCTGCAATCAAAAAGAAGATATTAACCTTTTTGTGATCCATAGCATTAAAATCAATTCCATTTTCACTCCGCCCAAAGGCAATAACTACCCCCTTGACCGATTTGGTTTTAGCGTGAGGGAAAGCCACACCATAGCCAACGCCGGTTGTAACAAGTTCCTCGCGCTCACTAACATCTTTCAGCAACTGTTCATGATCTTTTACCATAGCAGAGGATGACACCAGATCCACCAATTCCTTAATGACACCATCTTTGGTTTCAGCTTTCATATTAAACTTTATTAGAGTCTCATCACAGAACTTTGAAAGTTTCATTGTCATTACCTTTTCTACAACTCCTGTGCTTCTTCCAATAGCAACACAGGGATATTATCTACAATTTTGAATCCAAGTTTACAGTTCTCACAAACGAGACTTTTACCATCTTTTCCTTCTACCAATTTTCCCCTGCACTTAGGGCAGGCAAGCTTATCCAATAGTTTCTTTGAAATTTCCATGCCTGTTTATCTCCTCATTCCTCGTACACCCCAATAGATCTGTACTTCCTTAATCTCTCAAGCAACAATTCATCAACTGATTTATCTTTGAGCTCCTGAAAGGCATCCTGTATGGCCTTTTTAACTAATCCAGCCGCTGTCTTCGGATCACGGTGAGCCCCGCAGGAAGGTTCCGGAATAATACTATCAACAATTTTCATTTCTATAAGATCATCAGAATTTGGCTTGAGTGCTTCAGCCGCCTCCGGCGCTTTGGCGGCATCACGCCACAGTATGGCAGCACAACCTTCAGGTGATATCACTGAATACCAGGCGTATTCCAATATCATAACTCTATCACCAACACCGACTCCAAGCGCACCGCCGGATGCTCCTTCACCAATAATGACAACAATAATTGGAACGCTTATGCGTGACATCTCTCGGATATTGAACGCAATAGCTTCTGCCTGCCCTCGTTCTTCAGCCCCGATTCCCGGAAATGCTCCGGGAGTATCCACTAATACAAGAATCGGAACTTGGAATTTTTCAGCCAGTCGAAAGAGCCGCAAAGCCTTGCGATAACCTTCAGGATGCGCCATCCCAAAGTTACGCCGCACTTTCTGTTTAGTGTCTCGACCTTTCTGTTGTCCTACTATCATTATGGGTTCATCGTCCAGCCAGGCAAACCCGCCAACCATCGCCTCATCATCGGCAAAAAAACGGTCGCCATGCATCTCGATAAAACCTGTTGTCATCATCTTGATATAGTCAAGCGTGTAAGGGCGCTTTGGATGTCGCGACAGTTGAACCTTTTGCCACCGGGTTAGATTGGAATATGTTTTCTCGCGCAGTTTTTCCAGTTTTTTCTCCAAAGAAACAATTTCACCGGAAAGCTCAATATCCTGCCCAACAGCGAAATCTTTCATATCGGAGATTTTATTCTCCAGCTCAACGATAGGCCGTTCAAACTCAAGAAAAGGATGATTGTTCATACCTGACTCACAACACCTGTTTTTGCTATTCCCAATTCTTGGCACACCCGAGATTACATCCCTGGCAGCAATTGCAATCTTTTAAGATATGCGATTGTGTTAGAATAACAACCAAAAAAAAGAGCCTGCCGTAGCAGTATTCCGGGCACACTAAGTTCCTGTGTTATTCCCTGTTAACTGGCTGAGAAACCGGCAAAATCGATACCAGAAGAAGATTTACAGCCAGAGCGAAGGGAATCAAACAATATGATATAAATCCGGGGTTATGTTTTTTGAAGTATTTCCAGACAGTCAGATGGTGATAAAGGTTGCGCCGAAATTTCCCTGCATGACTTCCCTTTCCCCAGAGATGTATTCCACCGGCAGAAGGCACGAAGTAGTTTGTATATCCATGTGTACCCAAACGACGGCACAAATCAACATCCTCCATAAACATAAAAAAGCGCATATCGAAACCGCCAATTTTCTGAAAGACATCCCTGCTAATCATCATCATAGTTCCGGCACCAGCTGGAATTGGTGTTACCTTGTCATAGTCGGGGAGAGTGTAATGGTAGCCATTGCCAATCAACTTTGACATCATTGACCCTCGCGAATAGACAATGTTAGAGAAATTCGGAAGGTGACGGCATGTCGGCTGAAATGATCCGTCAGGAAAACGCATTCGCCCAACTGCGGTTCCGACCTTCTTTTTGGAACGACAAACCTCAAGTAACTTCTCGATAGCATAGTTATCAATTTGCACATCCGGATTCAAAAACAGAAGGAAGTCCCCCGTGGCGTGTTTAGAAGCAAGATTACAGGCAGCGGCAAAACCAAGATTGGAAGAGTTGCGAATGATGCGAGCATCTGGGAAATGTTCCTTCAACACATCTGGAGAATTATCCGAAGAACAGTTATCAACTCCAATGATTTCTATCGAAGTACCGTTGGAACCAGACTTAATACTTTTCAGACAATTCTCAAGCGGTGGCATGGAATTGTAAGTAACAATTACAACTGAAACATTTGAAGTTGTTTCACTCATGGCTCAGCGTTACTTCATCCTTCCCATTATGGATTTAAGACGCATCCACCAGACCATCCAGATAGCCTCTCGCACTATCTTTTTAGACATTTTCGATTCTCCAGCAGTACGATCAACGAAAATAATAGGGATTTCCTTAATTGTAAAGCCGTGTTTCCAAACCCGCATAGAGACTTCTATTTGAAATGAGTACCCGGAAGACTGGACAGCATCAAGATCAATTGTTTCAAGCACCTTGCGGCGAAAACACTTATACCCACCGGTAGCATCGCGCAACGGCAGGCCGGTTATTATGCGTGTATAAACGTTTGCAAAGTACGACAGAATAAGCCTTGACATCGGCCAGTTGATAACATTGACACCGCTGATATAGCGTGAACCTATCACCAAATCGTAATTTTGAATCTCCTCAAGGAAATTTTTCAGATACTCGGGACCGTGGGAGAAGTCGGCGTCCATCTCAAAAATAAAATCGTATTCTTTTTCTATAGCCCATTTGAATCCAGCAATATACGCCTGTCCCAGTCCATCCTTTTTCTCTCGATGCAAAACGTTTACTCTGGATATTTGATCGGATAATTTTTCGGCGATTTCACCGGTTCCATCCGGAGAGTTGTCATCAACGACAAGCACATTTATACGCGGATCCAGAGGAAGAACCGCATGTACTATTTTCTCTATATTCTCTCGTTCATTATAGGTGGGCAGTATAACAAGTGCGCGTTGTGTGTGCGGCATCAGGCTGACCCTTTCTTTTTTCTCTGGCGGATTGCCGCCTGAAACAGGTAAACACCAAAAACTACAAAAAGATACAACGATGTAAACCAAGTGGCAAGTTTGCCTAAACGGTATCTTGTTGACTTAAACACAAATTTTACTTCTTTGGTTCCCGACGGAACAGCCACGGCTCGGAATGAACCATAGGCGCGCATCAAATGTGCGGGATGACTGTCAACCGTTACCTGCCAGGCATCATAGTAATTGTCAGTTAAGACCAGAAGTCGATTGCCGGTGCAGTTGACACCAACAGTAACTGTATCTTCCGCATAGTCAATTATCCAGGCAGAATCCCCTGCAAGACTGTCTTTGGAGATATCAAGCGGAGGTTCTTCCTCGAGATAAACAGTTTGTCGCAAATTACCCTGACCGCTCAAGACTTTTGGATAGATATCCTGACGGTCATTGATAACCTGATACTGATTTACTAAATAGACGCGCGGGAAAGCATTATCATTTTGAACTATTGCCGCTTTTCCAAAAGTCGCCGCCACATTGACAGGCGCAGGACCAAAATAACCATCGGGGAATTTCTGATTGGCTGGCATTGTGAGATATTTGGCACCGACAAGATTGAGAAATCTGGGGTTCCCCTGATTGGTCAATTGCGAACCGCCGAGAAGATCATCATACCAGCGCAACTGGTTGCCGTGGTATCCAACAACTACCGGTATCCGATGGTGTGGCAATAAATCCTCCTGCAGAACGCGTAGATTCATAACACGGAAATGCTCATCTGTTTTCTGGGTAAAGAACTTAGTAATAGGATTGGCGTTAAAAAGCCGATTTTGATCGAAAGTTGATACGAAACGACTGTTAAAACGGACACCATTGATTACTGGAATGAATGCCAGAGCAACAAGGATTCCCGTACCCATTTTCCCCTTTCGATATAACCAAACACAGCCGGCGGCCAGAGCGGAAAACAGAAAAGCCCACCATACACCGGAGACTATTGCCGGAAGGTTGCGATAGGCAAGATCGAGCTTGGTGATATTCTGGCTAACTACGACAGTTGAGATTTCACTCCAGAACATAGAGCACCATACGCCTATCATTCCGCGGCCGGCAATACCAAACAGGATTGCCAGTAAAAGTAGCAGCCCGGGAAACCCAAACAAGATCCAGCGGAATCTCCTGTCATCAGTCTTTTTAGCTTCTTTACGTTGGTTTATCAGATATTGAACTCCCATCCCAGCCAGCAATGCCGCTGAGAAGCTAAATATAAACATAATCATAGAGGGAGCGCGAAGCGATTTAACCTTTGGGATAATATAGTAGAATATCTTAAATAGCGGAGTTGTTGCCCCAAGCGCATAGAGAAGAGCAAAAATAGCAAGACCGCCAAAGAACCAAGCATTTTTCTTTCGATAAAAGAAAAGACCAATCAGAGCTAAAAAGATGGCAACCACGCCAACTGCTTCTGAATTGTCCTTAAAGTAATTTTTCCCCCAGTAGAATGTCTGAGTGTTGGATGTTGACGTGCCGGCAAATTCGGGAATCAAAAGCGACATTGCTTCTTCTTCGTGCAAAGACCAGGATGTTGCCCAGTCCCATCCTTTCTTGGAATCAGCGCGTGGAGAGAACTCGCTAGTGTAAACATAACCGGGGTAAAACTGAATTGCCGAAATCAACAGACCAACCACAACAGCATACACAGCCAAACTGGCAGGACGAACAAGAGTCCCAACCTTTCGTTTCTCACGCCACAGCAAAACCAAGCGGAACAATGTATAGAGGGCTGCCGCCCAGAGGGTGAAATACGACATCTGCGGATGTGGCGACAGGATGATGACACCGATAACTAGACCCAACAACGAAAAATTGAGGAACGGTTTGCGCTCAAAAGCGCGATCAAGGAAAAGCATCACCAATGGGAAAAGTGTTGTCACGAATATCTTTCCGTCATGTCCGGGAGCAACCAGCGAAATCAGGTATGGAGCGAACATATAGCATACCGCTGAAAATAGAGCTGCAATACGGGACAATTTGAATTGCCTTGCAGCGAAGAACATAAAGATTCCCGCCAGAAAGATGTGTAAAAACATAATGATGCCCAACATGCGAGGGAGCGAACCAAAGAATTTCAGAAACGATAGCGGATAAAAAATGTCACCGTGAAACGCCTCAACATATGGCATCCCGCCAAAAATGTACGGATTCCACTGTGGCACAGTGCCGTGTTCGGCTACATGATCGACAAGTAACTGCCTGAAGAAAACGCCAGCCTGAATCTGGTCGGAGCTGTACAGCATTTTGTCAGAAAACAGAAAATCGCTAAACAGGATTACCAGAGCAAGCAGAATAATTACAAATACAGCAGGAACAAAATAGGGTGAGTTTTCAATACTAAAACCCCCTGTTTTGCGAGGGGCAGACTTAAGCGATGTCTTTCGTTTCTTAGTCAAGAATCGACTCCGTTACTATTTTTTCCAACCATCAATGCCAGCAAAGCCGACAGAGACTCAATAACAACAGCCCACAACCGGGCGGCAATCGCTACAGCAGGTCCTATCGGTCCAACAAACGGGGTGAGCATTGTTCCCATAACCAATTCACGCGGCCCAAAACCACCCGGCGCAATTAGCGTCAGGTATCCGATCTGGTAAGCCGCGTTAAACAATCCGACACCTGCTATCAGACTCAGCTGACACTCGGGAACGACTGACCTGACAAAGAGCCAGAAAGCTACCCCGTAACAAGTCCAGGCAATACAATAACGAACGAAAACAAACAGAGCAACCCTTTTGTCCAGGTGAAAATGCACCTCCGGCCTCTTGAAACGCCGTAAGATTTTGTTTCCAAATGCCAGAAAACGATGCGGGTAGAGCACCAGCAGAACACACAAAGCCACCATGAACCCGGTGATGATATACGATGCTCCCTCCCCAAGGAAACTGACCTGATTAATGAGAAGTTTTGGCTCAAATTGTGCCGCCAGCACAAAAACCAAAAATGAAGCCGGAATTGCAAACATTTGAACAAGCACAAACGATGCACCAGCCCGCTCCGGAGGGACACCTTTCTGATGAGCCAAATACAGAACGCCAAATAATTGCCACACTTTACCGGGAATGTATCGACCCAGGTCTGACAGATAAATGATTCGGAAAGCGTCCCTGAGCCGTAGTCGATGTCCAAAGGCGTCAATGATGCTCCTCCATGCGGAAGCCATAATCACGAATGTAACAAGTCCTGCCAATATTGATAAAATGAACCATGTGAAGTCAATGTTCCAATTATATGCTTCAATCTCTGCCCAATGGGATGATATCTGACGAAACAAAAAATAGAGAATAACACCAACGAGAAGAACTCTGAGAATAATCGAAAAAATCCTGCGGACACTTATTCGTTGTTTCTCAGATGTTTGCTGGTCAGTGGAAGAAACAGGGATATCACTCATCAATTGGATTCCGCTACTGTTTTCGGTTGGCCAGACGTTGCAGTTTACGCCGCATATCTGAAACTTCTTCCTTGATAGATGTCTGACCTTCAGCCATAAAGCCCATCAAAAATAATCCAAATCCTAGCCCGGACAGAAGTCCAACCAGATATAGCAACGGCAACTGTGTTTCTCCATGCCAATACTTGAGATAAATAGCCCACAGTCCCACAAGGAATCCCAGTCCGAAGGAGATTAAACCGAGCGACCCAAAAAACATCAGCGGTTTATGCATAAACTTAATCTGAAACTGAACAGCCAGCATATCAAGGAACCCGATTGGAATACGCCATATAGATTTGAACTTGGACTCTCCCCAAGTGCGGTTATAGAGCGGGATTTTTACTTCATCTATCGAATATCCCTCACTGGCGGCAAGCACTACCAAATAGCGATGCCAATCCTTGCGAAGGAAAATATGCTCGACAACCTCGCGCCGAAAGGCTTTGCAGGAGTTGAGATCGTGAACCTTAAGACCAAATATCTTCCTTGAAAGCCAGTTATAGATTGAAGAGATAAACTTCTTATTATACTTACCCTGCTTCCAGGCAGTTACCATATCAGCACCATCTATAATCGGTTGAACAAGAGTAGGGATATCTTCTGGAAGAAATTGTAGATCAGCGGGATAGAAAACAAACACATCCCCACGCGAAATGGCAAAACCTGCCTGAAGGGATTCGGTCACACCTCGGTTGCGTTGATGGCTTGCAAATCGAATAAAGTCAT
This sequence comes from Candidatus Zixiibacteriota bacterium, assembly GCA_034659895.1. Lineage (GTDB taxonomy): Bacteria > Zixibacteria > MSB-5A5 > GN15 > FEB-12 > B120-G9. The sequence goes on along the minus strand of JAYEIF010000065.1, from coordinate 7,240 downwards.
AACGTTTAGAAGCGTCTTTTATCTTCGACAGAGTTTTATCTTCCGAGCCGTCATCGACATAAACCAGTTCACCGTCAAAAGGAGCTGTTTTCAACATCTCAGCATAAAGGCGGCAAAACTCGTCGATATTGCCTTCCTCGTTCATTGCCGGCACTATGGTTGAGACAAGGAGTCTATCTTTTCCTTCAACTGCCACGCTTCATTATCCTTTAATTCTCTGTATGCCGCTCGCATCTTTGGCACTTTTGGCGCAAGCCGCATCGCCTCTTCATAGAAGCGGAGTCCTTTCTGTTTATACAATTCATCGGCAGAGCCAACAAATTGTTTCTTATAGAGTTCAGCCAACTTGGAATTAAGATGGTAATTTGTTGGAGAAAACTCAATTGCTTTTTTGTAACATCTTTCGGCAAGCAGATTATCCTTTTCCTCTTCCGCTACCGTCCCAACGGCAAGATAACCTGAAAGATTATGCTGATTCTGTTCCAGAAATTTAGCTGCCAACCTGTGGCCATCTTTGATTTTGTCCTGATGATACAGATCTATTGCCTTTTCTATCTTAGATAATCGGTAACTGTCAGCTTCCGAATTACCAGTGTGTCCCGCAATTCGGAACAAACGTATATTCTCTGACCAAATATGATATGTAAATACATGAGTTGCACTGTCCATGAGATCAGGATAGTCGGTTTGCGCATATTCTTCGTTACTATCATCTAGGAGAAGATGCGTTATTGGAAATTTATGGAAAAGCTCAGGATTTGCCTGTGAAACACCAAACATGTGAATTATACAGTTAAAGTTATTTCCCATAGCCATCGCCGGACCAAAAGGACCAGACACCACTGCTTTCCTGTTGAGTATCAACCCTAGATCACGGCTGTTGTCACGAAGAGTAAAGGTAGGGCGCTGTGCCCAGTAGATATACATTGCTGTATTTAACCCCACACTCGTTATCACTAACAGTATTACCAATACTCTTTTTTGCAGGGTGAATCCAAACACATTTCCCCACGGTTTGTAGCGAATCAACAGACCAATACTGACAATAATTACCAGAGCCGCCAGAACTGTCAAAAATCTATGACTTTCTAAATTAACACTCCAGCCGTGCCGGTGTCCCAATTTATCCAATATCTTGTAAATGGGTACTAAGATAAGTAACAGACAAAATGAATAAAAAAGCGGCAATGTTATGGATGTTTTTACGTCTCGTTTTAACTGCCAGAGTTTTGTTAACACAATTGCAGCCGCTCCGTATATGGCATAAATCATAACCAGTTGGTAGCGCAATGGACGATAGTTCCAGATCATCAGAGAGCCATAGAAACCAACTATCATAGCTACGAGAAATAAATGTCCCCCGTTGAAGTAGGAAGAGCCGTTCCGATGGAACCAGCGACGAAACATACCATAGAAAATAACACCGATAAACACAGCTGCCAGCAAAGCCTCCGACCACATTCTGGTGAAAAGTTTTGAGTCCTTTCCGAATGTTACCAGTCTTTCGAAAAATTGAGAAGGTGACTTTAGCCCATCAGGATAACCATAAAGCGACAAAGCCTGCTCTCCAAAGTAACTCGTAACTTGATTTTGCATAGGAGCATAGACAAAGAAGTACCAGAAAACCGCAGTAGCTCCCAATCCTGCCGCAAACAGAAGATATGGTATCAAACGCCGAATGACTGTCCCCCGATGTCCCAAACTTTTCTCGCTTATGGTGGATTTTCCCTCCCCAATGGTATCATCGTAATTGCTTCCATCATCCTGAGCATAATTATTCCCATCATCCTGAGCGGAGTCGAAGGGTGATGAAGAATAGCCCCACAAAAACTGGTAAACGAAAAACACAGCAAATGGAAACAGAAACACCAACCCTATTGCCTTACCAAAGAATATACTTATGCCTAATGAGATACCGGCCAGCAACCAGACATAAGCTCGCCTAAAGTAGATTACCAACACCAGAGCCAGAAATGCAAAAAAAGCCATGCTGTGTTCGAGAAACGGTAATCTTCCATAAAACAGGAGATTGTAATTAAGACCAGCAAGCAGTAAAAACAGCAATCCCGCTACAGCTCCACCCACCTTTCGGATAAAAAGGTAGAACAGTAGCAAAGCACCCAACGCATATAGAAACCCAACAAAATTGGATTGCCATACACCGATTCCTAAAGTCCCAAAAACAGCAACCGCAAGAGCCGTAACGCTGGATTTAAGAAAAACAATCCGTCGGTTATCATCGAATGGATCAAAATCATCTGTCTGAATGAAGTTCCGCGCAAAGATTGTGTACTGTGATGGATCGGTATAAACATCGGTGGATGATGATAACCCAACAGGCGGATCAGCATCCAAATGATGCAATCTCAGCAACATCACCAGCGATAGCAGGATAAGAACAGCAACCAATTCCAGACGCGGATTTAAATAGAACTTACTGTCCACTGAAGAAATCTCGGATATTTTTGCAGACAAACTCAATTTGCTCCCGTTTCATCTCAGGATAAATTGGTAACGAAAGCGCCTCGTTAGCCAGCTTCTCTGTAACCGGAAAATCACCTTTCTGATAGTCCAGATATCCAAAGGCTTCTTGCAAATGTGTCGGCACAGGGTAATGAATGATAGTCGGTATCTGATTATTTTTCAGATATTTTTGCAACTCATCGCGCTGTTCGGTTTCAATTACATAGACGTGATATACGCACCTATTCTCCGAGTTACTCTGTGGCAAAACGACAGGAGCTTTTTCAAGCAACTCGTCGTACCAGCCCGCTATGCGGATGCGGGCTTCGTTCCATTGGTCGAGATGCTTCAGCTTGACTGACAATACGGCTCCCTGTATTCCGGACATACGGGCATTGTAACCAAGCATGTTGTGAAAATACTTTCGTTTTGACCCGTGATCGCGAAGCATGCGTAGATTTTCAGCCAAACCATCATCATCAGTGGTGACAGCTCCGGCTTCTCCGAAAGCTCCAAGATTTTTGGCAGGGTAAAATGAAAACGCCGCAATGTTACCGAGCGATCCGGCTCGATGCCCCTTGTACGCAGCTCCGTGAGCCTGAGCCGCATCTTCAAGAACAGCGATATCGTATTTCTTCGCCAGTGCGTTAATCGGATCCATATCTGCTGTTTGACCATACAGATGCACAGGAATTATTGCCTTGGTTTTCTGTGAAAGAGCCATCTTCAGCAGAGTAGAATCAATGTTGCGAGTATGTGGATCAACATCAACAAGAACAGGGTGTGCTCCGCTGTGAACAATAGCTTCCACTGTTGCAATGAAGGTATTGGCTGCGGTAATAACCTCGTCACCGTGTCCGATATCCAGTGCCTTGAGTGCTAAAAGCAGGGCATTAGTGCCGCTATTTACGCCAATACAATGTCTGACTCCACAATATTCAGCGAAGCTTGTCTCGAATTCAGCCACTGCCGGACCAAGAACGAAAGCTGAATTGTTTATGACTTTCGCAATGGCGGCATCTATCTCTTGCTTGATGGATTGATATTGGGCATTTAAGTCAATATATGGTATTTGCATGTCTGTTCCTTTTTTGTTTGCTGCCTACCTTTCATAAACGACTCTTCCTTCGAGAATAGTCTTGTATACTTGACAGGTCAACCGACGACCAATAAAAGGTGAGTTGCTTGATCGGGAGAGGAACTTGTCAGCTTTAACCGTCCATTTTTTCTCAGGATCGATTATTGTAATGTCAGCCATAGTACCCTCCCCGAGTGTTCCTACCGGAATTTTGAGAATACGCGCCGGATTAGCGGTCATCTTGCGTAAAGCATCACCCCAGCTTAAGTATCCCTTATCTATCAAATATGTTTTCACCAGACCAAGTGTCGTTTCCAATCCAATCATTCCCGGCGGAGCCTGATCGAATTCACAGTCTTTCTCTTCGGCGGAATGCGGCGCATGGTCTGAGGCGATGCAATCAATTGTGCCATCAACCAGTCCTTCTATGACAGCTTCACGGTCATCTTCAGAGCGAAGAGGTGGATTTACTCGAAGGTTTGTATTGAATTCTTTGCCTATTTCTTTATCCGTGAGAATCAGATGATGCGGCGTAGCTTCAGCAGTAACATTCACTCCTTCTTTCTTTGCCTGCCGGACTGCTTCGACCGCCCCTCGAGTGGAAATGTGTTGAATATGAACTCGCCCGCCAGTAAAGCGACACAAAGCAATATCCCTCAGCACAGCGATCTCTTCTGCAACGGATGGTGACCCGCGTAGTCCGAGACGCGTGGACTCAAATGATTCATTCATTGTCCCGCCTTCACTTAACAGCCGATCCTCTGCGTGCTGCATAACCGGAATGTTAAACATACGAGAGTATTCCAATGCGCGCCGCATTACCTCGGCATTCTGAACATAGGATCCATCATCGCTGATAGCCACAGTTCCCATATTAACAAGATCGCCAATCTCCGCCAGCTCCTCGCCCTTTTGCCCTTTGGTAACTGCCCCTACTACAAAAACATGCGCATCGGCATTCTTGGCTCTATCCTGAACAAATTTCACCGTTTCCTGATTGTCAATTCGAGGCGTTGTATTGGGCATGCAGCAAATAGAAGTAAATCCGCCGGCGGCGGCGGCACGACAACCACTTTTTACTGTCTCTTTGTTCTCATGTCCGGGTTCGCGGAGGTGAACGTGAATATCAACCAAACCGGGTACTACTAACTTATCACTTGCATCGATGATTTGATTACTATCCAGCGCCTTCATCTCTCGACGGACTGATGCAGAGTCAACATCGACCTTGACAATTTTTCCGTCCTTGATAAATACATGAGCTTCACGACCAAAACCAAGAACGGGATCGATAACCCGTCCATTTTTGATAACAAGATCGTATTTTCCGGATGCTTGCCTCGCTGACGTTTGTGCCGCCGATGTCATAATATCCCCCTTTCATCATCCTTGCTGCGCAGGAGATAGAGCACAGCCATCCGCACCGCCTGCCCATTGGTAACCTGATCAAGGATAACTGATTTATTGCCATCGGCTACATCGCTGGTAATTTCCACACCCCTATTGATGGGACCCGGGTGCATAATTGTGTAATTTCGTTTCAATTGCTTCAGCTTTTCCTTATTAACTCCAAACAGTTTGGTGTATTCACGTTGAGAGGGAAACATCCCCAATTGTTGGCGCTCTAACTGAATACGCATAACATTGACTACATCAACTCCTTCAAGGGCTTTATGGAGGTTTGTATAGACGTCGCAGCCAAACTGCTCCACCTCATACGGCAACAGAGTTGCTGGACCACACAAAGCTACCGAAGCTCCCATTGTTTTCAACCCCCAGATATTAGATCGAATAACGCGCGAATGCTTAACGTCGCCGATTAACAAAACGCGCAGACCATCAAGCTTGCCATACTTCTTGTAAATTGTGTACATATCTAACAGAGCTTGAGTCGGGTGTTCATGGGAACCATCGCCAGCGTTGATGATATTGGCATCGGAGAAACGAGTAAGAAAATATGGCACGCCCGGTGATGTATGCCGTACTACTACCATATCAATTTTCATAGCCTCGATATTCTGTAACGTATCCCTGAGTGATTCTCCCTTCCTCACGGAGGACGTTGACGGAGAGAAGCTAACAGTGTCGGCTGATAGTCGTTTTTCGGCAAGTTCGAATGATATTCGAGTTCTTGTCGATGGTTCATAGAACAGATTAACCACCGTGATACCGCGCAGAGTAGGAACTTTCTTGATAGTTCTATCAAGTACTTCCCGGAAGGTGTCAGCTGTTTTGAAGATGGTTTCTATATCTCCCCGTGGAACTCCCTCGAGACCGAGCAGATGACGGGAGCTAAGACGACTCATTGGTTCCTGCCTTTCGTTTTGGTCGGAGGCCCCTGTTTATCTTCATCATAGGCGCCCCTGATAACATACACCTTGTCAGTTTTCCCCTCCTTTTCTTTCACCTCCAGCACAACCCTGTCGGTGCGAGCAGTAGGGATATTAGCGCCGACATAGTCGGCTTTAATTGGAAGTTCACGGTGTCCTCGATCTACCAGCACAGCCAGCTGAATAGTGCGAGGCCGTCCGAAATCGTTAATCTGATTAAGCGCCGCACGGATAGTTCGTCCGGTAAAAAGCACATCATCAATCAGGATAACGTTACGATCAACCACATCAAAAAGAATCTCTGTCCGCTGGATGATAGGTTTGTCAAGATTAGAGTGCACATCATCACGATACAAACTGATGTCCATCAATCCGATCGGTACCTTAACTCCCTCAATGTCCTCGATAATATTTGCAATTCGCTGTGCCAGATAGACTCCGCGAGTTACAATGCCGATAATGGCAAGCGACTCGGCGCCGGCATTTTGTTCCAGAATCTCATGAGCGACTCGCATCAGAGCGCGGCTGATATTTTTCTCATTGAGTATTAAATCATATTTATTTGGCAAAAAAACCTCCACGAATTGAATGAATATAAATTATGTGTTATGCTGGATATTATATATCGTTCTCTTTTAAAAAACGGTCGATATAGATTGAAAGAAATTGTCATGTTGTCTATTCCTTTAGGACCTCTCAGGATCACCTTAAAAGGTTTACACAGAAACTATCAGCCCTCTAGGGGCTTTCAATCAGATTATAGCAGATTTAATTAGCGAGTCAAGCTCCCAGACGAAAAAAGTGATAATACTTTTGCGGAGGGAAAATTAAGGCGACTAAGAAAAATCATACAGAAAAACACATTGCCTGTAAAAACAATTGGAATTCCAATCCTATCAAAAAAACTTGACTACAACATCACCACTTCATATATTATTCAGGGTTAAACTACAATTGCAGGAGGTTCTTTATGATCAACGGGCTAAAAGCACATTTAATTTCCACCTTGTGCCTTCTTTTCCTCGTCAGCTTGACAGGTAATGTCCATGCTCAAAGCAAAATAGGTAGTTCAACACTAACATATCTTAAGATAGTCAATTCACCGAGAGCAAACGGTATGGGTGGTTGCACTGTGAATCTCGTTGATGAGCATTCACCATTATACAACCCCGGTGCTATGGGTCTTTTTCATCTTGATAAAGTAGTTGCTATATCTACACCCTTGACCAAAACTAAATGGATAATGGATGATATTCATTTATCTACCTATGGACTTAGTCTTGGTGGTTCTCTTGATCTGCTAAAATATGATCCGGATCGAGACTACAACGCAAGTGCGGCTCTTGCGATCTATCGTACTAGTTTAAAC
>JAYEIF010000064.1:0-4372 GCA_034659895.1 Candidatus Zixiibacteriota bacterium | reverse complement strand
TATAGTAGTTTTCTCAGGCGAAGTTGCCGTTGCCATCAATCGCACCGTCCTTTAAGCGAATAATACGCTGTGCCTGGCTGGCCAGATTCATATCGTGGGTAATCAAGATAATTGTTTTGCCCAATTTCCACATCTGGTGAAATATCTCAATGATAGCGCTACCCGATTTGCTGTCAAGGTTTCCGGTTGGCTCATCGGCAAGGATAATATCAGGGTTATTCGCCAGTGCACGGGCAATAGCGATCCGCTGCATCTCGCCACCTGACAACTCAGTAGGTTTGTTATTAGATTTATCAGCCAGGCCAACCTGTACTAACAAATCAAGAATACGATCTCTGCGCTTTTTCGCAGATACCTTTGCAAAAAGCAGGGGCACTTCAACGTTCTCGTAGGAAGTGGCATAAGGAAGTAGATTGAAAGCCTGAAAGACAAATCCAATTTTCGTGTTGCGGATGTCGGCGAGTTGATTGGGAGTGAGCTTGCTTACCGGATGTCCTTCCAGTCTATATTCGCCAGATGTGGGAATATCAAGGCACCCGAGCAGATTCATCAGGGTCGATTTTCCGGAGCCTGACGGTCCCACTACAGCCACAAATTCACCCCTGTTGATATGTAGATCGATATTCTTTAGTGCATGAAATTCGACCGTGCCAGTAATGTAGGTCTTGGTTACTTTGCTTAACTCAATCATTACCATAGCTCCACATAACTTCAGGTTACTCGTGACGTAACGACTCCACAGGATTAACCGAAGCCGCTTTCATTGCAGGGAAAAAGCCACTGATGATACCCATTATCCCTAAAATAGATACCACTATCAAACCAATCTCCAATGAGATCGTTGGCCGTCCCATAAAATCAAGTACCTCGGATTCGATGGGTACTCTCTTAAATGCCTCAGTGAGAATATAGCTTATCGACATTCCTCCCAAGCCACCAAGAAATGTAATCAGTAACGCCTCAATCAGGAACTGTGCCAGAATGTAGGATCGTCGCGCACCGACTGCCATTTTGATGCCAATCTCTCGAGTGCGCTCTTTGATAGATACATACATAATGTTAGCTACTCCGACGCCGGCGATTAACAGGGTAAGGCCGCCGATAAAACCTAAAAATATATTTATTCCTGTTAGCATGTTGTTTAACTCGCGAGCGCCTTCGGCCGTATCCCATACTTGCAGAGCGCGTTCATCATTTGGATCGAACTTGTATCTTGCCCCCATCGCCTCATAGACTTGCCCCTCAATAGATTTCATATCGTTCACATCCCATGGTTGATACACAATGTTATCAAGGTAAGAATCCCCAAATACTGCCTGGAAAGTGGTGGCTGGAATAGAGACTTTATTCTCATCCGGTCCGGTGTAGGAACTCATCTGCATTTTTTTTTGCATCACACCGATAACCATAAACGGTATGCCGTTAATGAGCATTTGCTTGCCAATCGGATTTTCATCTCCAAACAGACGATTTTTGAATATGTCACCGAGAAACGCTACTCGTCGTTTAAGCTGCATATCCAGTTCATTGATCATGCGCCCCCCCATCATGGGAATATGGGCACGTATCATTTCGAACTCAGGAGCTATCCCGTTGACATGTTCGCTGAGAATTTTGTCGTCATATTTAACCGTTACCCCCCATCGATGATACTCTCCAGCAATATATCGTAATTCTGGAATACGCTCCTTCAGGTATGCCGGATCTTCTTTGAACAGGTGAATAGGGCGTCCCTTGCCAAGACCTTTGAATGGGATTGTAGTCTGCCCACCCCACAGTATCGAAATTTTTTCGCCCATCCCTTTCTGATTGATACTTAGTTGAGTATGTAGTCCTTCACCAAATCCCAGAAGCAGCATGATAGAAATAGTTCCCCAACCAAGAGCCAACAGTGTTAATGTAATCCGTTTTTTCTGCTTACGGAAATCGCGAATAAAGACGTTGTATACAGTAGCGAAATTTATCATCGTTCTAAAACAGTTTCAGTGCTTGAACAGGTTGTAGATTTGATGCTCGCCGAGCTGGGAATATCCCCGCCATAGTACCGACGATCCCCAAAAGAACAACAGCCAGAACACCACTAAACAAACTGACCCGTGGTACCCCGATATACTCTTCAAGTCCCAATATCCCAACTCCGGATACTACTCCCCAGGCAAACAAAAAACCAAGTATGCCGCCGACTCCGGTAATGAGCATAGTCTCAAACAGAAATTGACTAAGGATTGCATTTTTTCTGGCTCCGAGTGCCATTTTGATACCGATTTCTTTGGTTCGTTCTTCAAGCACAACATTCATTATATTTGCGACGCCAATACCACCTGTAATCAGGGTAGCAACACCAATACCAACCAGAAAGGCGTTAAAAGCCAAAAAGAAGGTCCTGAGAAATGCAAAACCCCGAGTTGTATCCCATATTTTCAATGCTTCAGTGTCGTCAGGATCAAAGCGGTATTTTGCTCCAAGGATTTCGTAGACTTCTCTCTTTGACACTTCCATAGAAATCGTCGGTGGACACTGAATTACAAAATCGTTAATATGTCGAGTTGAATACATTGTCCTGAATGTCGAGGCTGGAATGAACGCCTTGCGGGTATCGCGCCCATTGTATGAGCTGTTCTGTCTCTTCTCTTTCATTACTCCGATTACGGTGAATGGCATATTGTTAATCATGATATTTTCCCCAACCGCTTCTTCCTTGTGGAACAGATCTTCTTTCAGGAGATTACCTATAAAGACAACTCGTCGTTTTTTGGCAAGGTCAAGATTATTAATGAAACGCGAACCATAATTCGGAATAAGATTGCGCATAATCCCAAACTCCGGCCAAATACCTACCACGTTTCGAATGGTTTCATTCTGACCGTATTTCATTTTGACGTTCCACCGTGAATACTCCGGTGAAATATGAGCAATGGTCCGAGCCTTCTGTTTGACAAGGCGAACATCATCTTCGGTGGGGCGAATACGTCTGCCTCGCGGGAGTCCTTTGAATTCTTTGGAAGTAATACCCGGCCAGACTATAGCAATGTTTTCGCCCATCCCTTTCTGAGACTTTAATTGGGCTTCAGTAATACCGGTTCCAAAGGCGAAAAGCAATACAATCGAGCAGGTGCCCCAGAAGATTCCGAACATAGTCAGCGTACTGCGTAACTTCTGGCGACGTATATCATTAAAGAACTGCTTAACGAACTGTATGGGCATCATAACTGCTTTTCCATCAGGTTGAGATTAGTCACCAGTGATTTTACGTGGTGGGCGTTCTACTATGAGTTCGCCTTCTTCAAGCCCCTCGGTAATTTCGATATTGATACCGTCCGAAAGACCCGTAACTACATCACGCGTAGCGATAACACCCACTGTATCTTGAACCTCTACCGAAGCGGCTGAATCCTCGATGTGGACCAGTCGCTCTGGTATCAGCAGAATATCTTCTTTCTTAGTTATGATAACATCAGCGTTGGCACTATAACCGGCTCGTAAAATGCTTTTCCCAATCTCTTCGATCTGTATCTCAACTTCGAATAGTGTAGAACCCTCTTCCCTGTGCGCTTTGGGAGATATCATACTCAGTGTGCCTGAAACCTTTTCATTGGGAACAGCGCCTATCTCAATCTCGGCAACCATTCCTTCGTAAAGCTTACCAATATCAATCTCGTCCACGTTACCCCTGAAGATAAGCTCATCCATCTGAGCCAGAGACATCAGGTCAGTACCAGCCTGATAGGAAGTAAGAGGGACAATTGGGTCGCCCTCCTCAACCAGGACCGAGAGTACTGTTCCCGAGATAGGCGATCTAATGATATTATCTACAATCCGATCAGCGATTTCCGTCTTTCCAGTTTCAATCAAGGAGAGTTTTTCTCTGGACAGTTTTAGACGCAGTTCGGCTTTATCGAAGAGAGCTAAAGTGTTCTCATATTCCTGATTAGAAATGAGTTGTTTATCTTTCAAACTCTTGGTACGATCAAGCTCGCGTTTGGCATTGTCGAACGAAATCTGGTTGAGTTCCACCTGGCGTTTGGTTTCAGCAAACTCCAACGGCGTTGGATCAGGGGCGATGTCCAGAAGCAGATCTCCTGCCTTCACATAATCACCAATCTCTACATATCGCTTCTTGACTATGCCTGAAATTTTTGACTTGATTGAAATTTCTTTCTTTGGTTCGATACGGCCTACAGCGAGAGCTTTATCAATTATCGAACCACGCTCAACCGGAAAAGTTTTAGAACTCTCATCTTTTGTTGCCGAACTACCAATGGCAAAGTATAATACAGCACCGATGACAATAACAACGAACGCAGAGATGATTATTTTTTTTACCATTGTATCTTTATTCCTTACAGAAAGGTTTTTTATTCATCGTTAATTA
>JAYEIF010000063.1:0-4379 GCA_034659895.1 Candidatus Zixiibacteriota bacterium | reverse complement strand
ACATCGTGCACAGTTCCTACATCAGCGATACTCGGGGCATAGGACCAGACACCAGTTACGGGGTCAATGTCGCCAATGCCGGAGACATAACTGAAGGTAAGAGGACCGGGGCTTATAGCCGGATCGGGATCTGTGGCATCAAAGTCGTAGGTCGCAGTAACGGTGTGATCAAAGACCTGCTCGACAGCCGGGCAGACATCAAACTCAGCCGGCATGTTTTCCGGATTCTCGATCAGGTAGCAGTAGGGGCCACCCCAGTCAGGGGGAGTCTCTCCAGAAGTAGCAAGCGACAATACATAGGGATTACTTGGCGGATACCAGGCAGAGTCGATGCACAGATATTTATCCTGTCCATCAAGCGAGTTATCCAGAGAAGTAGTAAGCTCAAGCCAGTCTACGCTTGTACCCGCAGGGATACCATTGACAGAATATCCGCCACTACCAACAGTATCAGCGCCTATACCATCGACACTTTTATACTGCGGGAAGAACTGAGCATAGCCATTAGCAACAAAATCATACAGGTAATTATCAGTAACGGCAGTAAAGCCCGGACCTGGATTAAGAGGAAGACCAGTGGGACTGTCAGCAATATAAATTTCCCATGAAACGGAGTGTCCCAGCAAGTTTTCATCAAAAGTAATGTGCATAGTCCAGGTAATGTCTGTACCTGTAGTTACTTTAGTACCACCATCCCATGAACCAGTCGGCGGGCCAGTGATATCAAGAGAATTCTGTGCATTAACCAGTCCAAATGAAAAGACCAGTAATGCACCGAGAATAAACACAAAAGCATTGCGTTTCATTGTTTACTCCTAATTACTTCATCATTAACAGTTAGCAATAAACTTTGAATGCCAACAACATCCGCACCTTCCCATACGGGAATCCCCGTAGAACAGTCTTTGAGTGAGAGCCACCTAACTCGCGAAATATCCGATACAGGGTTAACGGACAGAGTTAAACATTCATTCATTCGAACGCATGCCATAATACCTCTTTTGAGAATCTCCTTTCCATCTATTTTCAGGTTAACGATTACGCCGTGTCAAAAGGACACGACACATTTACAAAAAACAGTTTTTATATTTTCATATTCTGGTAAAAAATCCTAATCACACTCCGGCCCACTACAAGGCTCTGGACCACCCAGAAACAGGTACGACAACAAGAAATTCACATCACCAATACTTGGGCCACCACCTGAACAGTCCACATCACCTACCCATAACGGGTCAGGTGCTGGCCCACCAAGGAAGCAATAATCCACAAGGAAATTCACATCGCCAATACTTACATTCTCACTGCCATCAGCATCTCCACAGATTGCTCCAGATACAGTCAGTAAGCCATTATTGATAAAGACAGTTTCCGTATCAACACGAGGCCGCAACGCTTCGACGATCTCCACAGAATCAGCCGGCGGCATAGAAACATGCTCCCAGTTCATACATGAGTCGCCAGACCACTGCGTACACAAGAAATAGTTGGTATCCAGAATTGTATCATAAGTAATTCCAATTGATGTACCGTTAGGACGGGAAAAAGAAAAATGGGATAAGCTCAGATACTCTGGCATGATAATCACAGACCGCAAAGTTGCGGAATCGGGTATGTCTTCAACATCAGCCAGTATTTTAATAAGTGGTATATCACCGTGAACACCAGGAAGTACCCCCGGAATATACGGATCATATGGCGGCATATTGGCAAAACAGGCAATGTTGATGTCATATCCATTACCGAGTGAGACAGCATTAACATTTTCCCATCCGGACACAAGCGTGCCGGTTGTATCATAGTTACCTACATTGACTTCATTGGTATCAATGTGACGGAAGTCCCATTCATTGATATCGACGTGCATGAAATCCCAGTCGCTACTCGGAAAAACCGGGGTCGAATCAACACAAACCTCTCCCTCCCATTCAATACAGCTCCAGTAGGAAGTATCAAACGGAATAACAAAAATCGAATCAACACAAACCTCCCCATCCCATTCAATACAGCCCCAGTGGGTTGTATCAATGACAGAATCAATATCTGTCTTAAACTCCATTATTTCGGGATTACTCAGCTTCAGCCAGAGATTAAATGCAACCACCGTATCCTGGTAATTGTCCAAATAAACAGAGATTACCGTATTTTGTGCTCCAGGTGCGGTGGTAGTATCCCCTACAGTGATAGATAATTCTGGCTGTTGAGCGTAAGAACTTGGGATAGCCAACAGAACCAAGGATACTACTATAACAAACGCTATAGTAGGGATTTCCCTCCGCAACGATCCATTGAAAATCATACCTTCCTCCTTAACATACACGTTACAACTTTAGGTCACTATCCCTTAGCTAAAACTCAATAATGCATCCCTCAAAAGAAAATAGTTTAACTGCACACTCTCCTCTCAACTACAAAGAGCTGCTTTCACTTATCAACAATGTCATTTTTTTCAATAACTGCAGTAAACAATCAATAGCCTGTTCGTTACTTCTTAAATAAGCCACCAGATCGATCAAAGACCGAAGTACTAGTTAGTTCGCTCGGAAGGATTGACTTTTCACAGCCAACTTATGCATTAATCTTTTTGTGTGGTCATCATTCATCATCCGAGCCTAATATAATGCTAAGGGATTTTATTGTCAACAGTAAAATACAAAAAAACTATAAATATTTTTAAGACGTTTACCCTATGCCAAACAGGTTGAAATTCCTCCTCTTTGTTAAAATTGACTTCCAACGGTCCATTGACAGACAAAATTGTGCTGATACCTGCTATTTTCAAACAGGAACCAAGGAAGACAATCATAGGTTCATTATCAAAATTCATATTTAAGTCGAGCAATCGACGTGCCGCCAACTTCAGAGTATCGAGACCATCAGCGAAACAGCAAAGAGCAGACTAACAATTTGCAACCTACTGAAAGCAAACAACTTATACTGAGCGCACAGATTCTCGCAGAGAAAGGCATGCAGCTACAATTATCAATTCCCTGCAAATTGCTGTGGAAATACTTAAAATATGTGCATTACTATTCACCTTCGCTCGCAACTTGCCGACAGAAACTCCTTTTTGTTCTCATCCGTTTTCATTATTATTGTCACTTATGGAATCGGCAGAATACGACAAAAACAACAGTCCCACTATTACCGCTAATATATATAGTAGTAGCATTACACACTACGGTATAGTTGTTGTAGAAATAATGGGAATGTACTTCAGTTGCAAATGGTATCCCTGACAGTTAAGTGTTGACTTCATTAGGACGATGTTTTACTAATGCCCTATTAATTTTAATATATAATTGACAGGATTAACACGGATGGCAAAGCTATCACAAAATGTAAAAGAGATAATCAAGACAGCCGCTTTTCTTATTATTGTAGGCATACTCATTTTCTTCTTCATGATCTACCCGCTAAACCGAACGAAAGCAACGATGGGACGTTCTAATATCGACGATTACAACCCAGACTCTCTTGTTGCTAATGACATATCAGCCTTTATCGAGGCTGGCATCTGCGATACTTCTCTTGCAACAACACCAGATATCACTTTTGACACATTTCGGGTCGAAACCGATGGTTTGACTAATATCACATGCTTACACCTTTTCCCATCGATTGACAAGGACTCCGTTAAGGGAACTGTATTTCTCTTACATGATGACGGATTCGACCGAGATGCCGTAGTGCCAATGGCACAAGTTTTTATCGATTCAGGTTTCAACGTGGTTGCTTACGACCAGCGCGGAGCAGGACGTTCAACAGGGAAATATCGCGGTGAGGGTCAATATGAAGCAAATGATTTACAGGAAATTATACGGTATCTTGATCTACGCAATAATATTGTCCATCCCTTAGTAATTGTAGGTAAATCGTTGGGTGCGGATGCTGCTCTTTTGTGTGCCCAGAGCGAAGAACGTATCGACGGAATAGCCGCTATTTCGCCTTATCTTTCCTCGACACGCTGGCTAAACATTCTCAAGCAGAAGTATGATATGATGTGGTTCCCATTTTCTCGGACTATAATGTGGTGGTGGTACAATATTCGCTCCAGCTATGCCGCTCCATACCGCGAGTTAAAAGATATTCGCCCCGTAAATTGTCCAACGCTGCTCATAGTAGATAATAAAGCAATAAAAAGCGCTGAAGTGGTGCGCCTTAAGGAATTATCAAAAACAAAGTTACTTCATATAAAACCAAAACAAACCGAAGAAGACACACTATTTCTTGATATTTTTACATTTGTAGAAAAATTAAGAGCGCAAGAGCAAAAACAATCTATTAATTAAGCAAAAGCCATTTCAATTCTCACTCTTTAGAGTCCGAGAGATATTTGTTGATGGATGCTTTAAGCGCACCCACAGCCAACTTACAAC
>JAYEIF010000062.1:0-4408 GCA_034659895.1 Candidatus Zixiibacteriota bacterium | reverse complement strand
GCAGCGGGGCTTGTCTCCGCCCTGCCTGTCGCAGACAGGTGTGTGTATAGAAACGGGCGACACAAGGCCGCCCGCTACGCGAATTTGAGATTGTGGTACATAATAACTAATTATTCAGCAAGCCCTAATAATTTCTCAGTAAAAATGAACCTTGTGCAGATGCTGTTGTAGTGTTATTGTTCTTCCTGTCAGGGGACATCAACGATTGCTTCTTCGTTCCTGACGCATTAAATGGGAAATTGTAGGAGAGGAGAAATCCGTGTTCTTAACGAAAATTATCCGATCATTAATTGTCTGCGTGGTGCTTCTTATCTTTAGTATCCCTTTATCAACTTATGGCTTAGATAAATGG
Organism: Candidatus Zixiibacteriota bacterium; assembly: GCA_034659895.1. Lineage (GTDB taxonomy): Bacteria > Zixibacteria > MSB-5A5 > GN15 > FEB-12 > B120-G9. The sequence goes on along the minus strand of JAYEIF010000062.1, from coordinate 4,056 downwards.
GGCAAGGTAGGAGCAAGTGAATGGATAACATCAGCGCCAATTGATTATCCTGAAGCGAATGCAATTGTCCTTTTCGAGCATGGTTTTGTTGGCATTACGAAAGATAAAGACGATAAATGGGAATTTTCATTTCACAAACATATTCGTGAACTAGTTCTCACTCAAGCTGGTGTTGATGAAGTTTCACAGGCAGAAATAGCATTTAATTCAAATAAGGATGACCCCCGTATTGAGAATATCAAAGCTCATACGATTTCTCCCGATGGCTCTGTTTATGAAGTCTCTGAAGATGATATGTATGTCAAGAAAGTGAATGATGGTTATGTCCAGTCATTTGCTTTCCCTAAGGTTGACAGTGGTTATATCGTTGAGATAAGTTATAAACTGCCTAAAGGCATAATAGTACCAACTTACTGGTATTTCCACAATAAACTTTATACCAAGGAATCAAAATTCGTTTATGAATCAATCGAAGGTACCAAATATATATACGTTACTTCCAACATACCTCCGATAAAGCGTTCCCCCGCTTGTCGCACTCATAAAGATACACTTGGATTTAATGAGGTAGAAGTAACTGTTCAGTCATACAGTTGGTTACTCAAAAACCTTCCTCCCATCAAGGCGGAACCTTACATGACCTGTGTTGAGGATTATCAATCGGCTGTTCATATTACCCCAAAATACTCTGAGGAATTTTGGAATGTCGAGAATATTGCTGAATCATGGGGAAAACTGGGCTATTATTTCGAAGAATTTGGAATAGAAGATTATCTACAAAAACCTCGAAAATTTAGGAAATATGTACATAAAGCCACAAAAGGTTGCAAAACAGATTATGAAAAATCTAAAACTATTTATGAATATGTAACAAATAACTTTGAAATCATACAAAGTGATAACCTTATAATACATGATGACTTAGCTGAAATGTGGAAGGAAAAAAACGGGACCCCTGCGGAAAAGAACCTTATGCTTCTGGAAATGCTCCGAGCTGCTCGAATTGATGCCTGGATTGTCCTTCTCTGCACAAGGAATAGTGCTCGATTTAATCCTCGATGGTTGGGATACAATCAATTCAATCACATAATCGTGTTCACTGAAGTGGAGCAGGGGGGAATATATCTTGATGCTACTTCAAAATATTGTCCTTATGGTACGCTACCTCCGGTTTGCCATGTCGAAACCGGATTACTTGTTCATTCAGACAAATCGGAATTGGTCAAAATTATAACAAAAGATCTTAATTCTGACCGTTATGATTACACACAGATTTGGATTTCCCCTGATGGCAGTGCCGCATGTACTACTAAGACTATGACTCGCGGGTATCCCGCAGTATCTTATGGTCAATACTATGAACAACATGAGCCTGATGAATTTATAGAATATCTTTTAGATGAAGATGAAAAAGTTGAGCTAAAATCTCACTCTGTGGAACTGGATTCAACCGGTCGGTTTACAATTGAAACTGTCTACAATATAGAAGGGTTAATCCGGGAAATCGAAGGAAATTTTTTGGTAGAAGTCCCGAATTTCCAATTTGACAGCAATCCATTCAAAAGCGCCAGACGTTTCTTTCCTGTAGATTTTGGTTTTCCCTTCGGCTATCATAACACAGTAAATATCCACGTAAATGATTCAAATATGTCAGTTATTCTTCCTGAAGATATCGTCCTTGATGGTAACGGATTGAAGTACGTCCGACAATCTCGTTCAATCGGTAATGCTGTTACTGTCGAAAGTAAATTAAGTATAAATCGTCCATTATTCAATGTAGATGAGTATGATCGTATTCGTAAATTTTTCAAACGGGTCGAGAAAACCACTGACGATCCAGTACAATTCGTTACCGAGGAGATGTAATCCATAATGATTCTATTTCTATTTGCCATAATCATAACTTTGACTGGAAGTGTACTTGGATCAGAAGCTCCATGTGATTCATGTAATGCCTATTATGAATACTTACAGTGGGACACTGAAATAAACGATGGCGAATTGAAAATGAAAACTCGGGTTCGAATACATGTTCTCAATCCTCGAGGGAATGATATCGCATGGCTAACACTTGAAGAGTCAGGATTTACGCGTTTGAAGAATATCAATGCAGAAGTATTCGATGCAAACGGGAAAAAAGTTTATGAGCGAGAAAAGGAAGACATGTATAAAGAGTGCGGGTTTGGAGATAGCTACACACTCTATCAGGATGTGTGCAGATATGGTATCAAATTTTCGCCTCCGGGATATCCATATACGATAGACTATGAGTACGAAAAGGAATCCAACCACATATTTTTCTGGCCAACCGCTGTTATGCAACGGAAATATCCTGTCAATGATGCTGAGTACAAATTGAAAATACCAAAAGACTTTGTGTTTCACTATAGCTTAAGAGGTCTCAATATTGAACCGACTGTTCAAGTTTCAGACGAGCACAAGAAATATACTTGGTCTGCCAGTGATATTCCTGCTTTTGAATCTGAACCTTTTTCCCCGCCTGAGCACTTTTCGCCAATACATCTTGATTTTTCCCCTGAGAATTTCACGTTTGGCGATGCTGAATGCACTGGTTGGTCATGGCGAGAGATAGGGCAATGGTACAATCAGCTTGCAAATGACCAATACCTCAGCTCGGATTCTTGTAAAAAAATCGAAATAGTGGATTCATCATCGCTAAGTGTTGCCAACGCAGTATATAGATATGTCCTCGATAACACCAGCTATGTTAGCATTCAAGTTGGTGTTGGAGGTTTTCGTCCGCACGCTGCTTCATGGACACAAGAGCATGGATACGGCGACTGTAAAGACCTATCAACATTGCTTGTTTCATATATGAGAAATCACGGCATTGAAGCTTACCCTGCGCTTATTGCTACTCGCGGTCATCGGAAAATAGACTCCACATTTCCAACAACAGGCTTTAATCATTTAATCACTATGACTATTGTGGAGGGGGACACTATTTGGCTTGATCCTACCTGCGATTTGTGCCCGTTTGGTGAGCTTCCTTTTGGTGACGAAAACCTTCCTGCACTTGTAATGACTGATACAGGAGGAATTCTTTTACGAACACCACCCAGCAGTGTCTCTGATAATAGCAAGAATCGTCATGCTAAGCTTCACATAAACGATGATCTTTCAGCCAGGTTTCAACTCGATATTTCTTTTACTGGTAATCAAGCAATACAAATGCGAAGCTATATACGTGGCTGCGATAGCGAAGAATTAACCGAATACGCAAAAAACTGGCTTCCTAAAGAAATTGGAGACTTTGAAGTATCATCAGTTGATTTTCAAGAAGTTGAAAATCCGGATATTCCACTTAAGGTATCTATTACTGCTTTAACCCACCGTTCACTTCCACGTTTTGGCAATACATTGTATGTCAGCCCTCTTCTTTTTTCACTAAGGAGCACTATTGATGAGATTGATTTCGACACCAGAACTATTCCGATTGATTTACAGGATCGTAGCGAAAGCCACTCCGAATTGGCTATCACGTGGGATTTATCTTTGAATGTAGATTCTATTGTAGCACCGCCTGATTCAAGTCTCGACTGCTCCTTTGCGAACTGGCACAGAACAACAATTACCAATGATACGACGGTTATTGTTTCTTATTATAACGCATATTCAAACAATCTTGTTCCGGTTGATAAATTCGCTGAATTTCAAGAATATCTAGAAGATTGGCGGGAAACAAACAACAGCAGAGTAAAGTTTTCTCTCTATGAATAATCTATTTTAGAATAGGTGTTAAAAAATATTCTGAAGTCTACTGGGACATTACTACAAATGGCCATTGGTCGATAAACATCTGTTGAAAAGAAAACCAAATACTTTTACAAAACAAAGACAAAATCACAATTTGCAACGAGGGCTAATCGCACATTCCCTCAATTTTCGATTGGGATTACTATTGTGAGCTCCATAAAAAAATGACCCGCCCAATAACTTGGACGGGTCAAATATCCAATCGCAAAATTTCTATCCTATATTACCCTTATCGTCTATTCATGGTCTTCCTGTTACGGGTTGGACGGTTCATAGTAC
>JAYEIF010000061.1:7963-21967 GCA_034659895.1 Candidatus Zixiibacteriota bacterium | reverse complement strand
CTCGCGTAGCAGCGGGGCTTGTCTCCGCTGTGTGTATAGAAACGGGCGACACAAGGCCGCCCGCTACCTGTCCGCTCGACAGGCGGGCGCGAATTTGAGATTGTGGTACATAATAACTAATTATTCAACAAGCCCTAACTAGGGCTTGCCGAATAAAGCATAACATTTTTGTTTATTTCTATTTTCTTTCATTACCGCCTTGACCTGAAGATATTCCATAACAAAAGAAGCCCCAGTACGGATGCGATCAGATATCCAATAACACCAATTAACGGGAAGCCAAATAGACTCGGACCCGACGGAACCTGCATTACCAATGATGATCCGATGATCAGGGCTGCGATAATTACGGCTGAAGAGATGCGATTTGAACTCTGGTTGATCTCTTTTGTCAGCTTTTCAAGATTACGATGTTCAAACTGGATACGCAGTTCACCGGCATTGATTTTTCGAAGGGTGCCACGTATACTCTGTGGTAGCTCCTCAACCAGGTTGCTGAAATCATCAAAAACATTTAGGAGATCCCTGAAGCGGCGTCTCGGGTCATAGCGCCTATACATAATCCGTCTGACATACGGACGCACCTCAGACACCATGTCAAAATCAGGGTGAAGCAGTCTGCCTAAGCCTTCAACCGTGACTAAGGCTTTCAGCATCAGTGACAGGTTTGATGAAAGCGTCATTTGGTGGGCTCGGAAGATCTTAAAGATCTCCTTCAGGAGATCACTGACTTGTAATTCCTTGAGGGGTACTTCGTAGTATTGATTGACAAGACTGTTGATATCTGTGCGGAGTGCAATCCTGTTTGCGATATCGTGAGTAATACCCAGTGCATCAAACGCCCTGAGTATTCTGTTAGTATCCTTATGAATTATACCGGCCAGCGCACTTCCCAGCGCTTCTATGGTCGACTCATCCAAGTTGCCAACCATGCCATAATCAAGTGGCACGATGACATTGTCTTCAAGTACCAGTATGTTGCCTGGGTGTGGATCGGCATGAAAGAATCCGTGTTGAAAGACTTGCTTTAGTATTAACTGAGCGCCCCGCTCAGCGATTACCGTACGATCTAATCCCTTTCTTACGAGTTCCTCCAGATCTGAGGCCTTGATACCATCTACAAAATCCATAACCAACACGCGTGATGAACTTAGCTCCGGATAAAAGTTCGGGATCAACACTGTGTGATCATCAGCATACATCCGCCTGAATCGATTGATGTTGCGTCCTTCTGAGAGAAAGTCCAGTTCACGATGTATGGAACGATCGAACTCCTCTACAACTGCTACAGGATCGGATACCACAGAATTGAGAGAATAACGCACAAGAACTTTGGCAAGATCTGAAAGGATTTCCAAATCTACATTAATAACGTCTTCTATATTGGGACGTTGGATCTTAATGACAACTTGACGACCGTTGTGGAGTGTGGCTCTATGCACCTGGGCGATAGATGCCGCTGCCAATGGTTGCTCATCGATAAATGAGAATGCTGCTTCGGGTTCTTGTCCTAATTCCTCGCTTATGATGGTCCTTACCTCTTCGTACGAGAATGAACTCACCTCGTCCTGGAGTTTCTGTAACTCTATAGTAATATCAGATGGTACAAGATCTGATCGCATGCTAAGAACCTGAGCCAGTTTAATGAAAGTTGGACCGAGTTCTTCGGCGGCATGGCGCAACCGTTCCGCCCTCGACATGGAGGAATCAACATGTTTACCGAACAAGGGGGCAATCTTATCGCCAAAGCGGCTTATGAGGTCTTTACGCGTGACGTCCACAACGTCACCGAAACCGTACTTAATGAGAATGCTAAGGATCTGTCGGTAGCGGCGCATATGTCGCCAATTACGAGGAATCGAGGATAACCCCATTTAGTTATCTTCTCTGTCAGTATCTTGTTTCCTGAGAGAATCGATTTCTTCCTTCAGTCTGTTCATCTCTTCCCGCGTTGGTATATCCAAGGATTTCAATATCTGCTGGATTTCCTTGTGGATGAATTCTTCCAGTTCTGCTTGACGCTTTTCAACAGATTCAAGAAGTTCGGAAAGCATTCCTTGTTTTTCCTCTTGCGACAGTTCACCGCGCTTAACTAATTCGTCGATGAGACCTTCTACTTTATCGCGACCAAGAGAGACAGCTCCTAATCCGGCCAGAAAAGCTTTGTTGATAATATTTGACATCATCATTTCCTCCATAAATATAATTTCGGTAACTCCAGTACTTGAATCCTCTCATCTATGCCGACTGTTTTTTCCTTTCTATTTCCAGGTAATGTTCCTTCCAAAGTGAACAGGAAAGACAATCAACATTTTTCCCATATTCAATAATTCCTCGGCCGTACGCTAAATCTTCCAGGGCACGTGTACCATTCTCGTCAATAGGCTTTGCATTGACTTCATCGACAATTGCGCGCGCTTGTCTGTGATGATCCCGAAAGGGTTTCGCCCTACTGAGCTGATCCAACAGCAAGCAAGTGAACCCCATCACACAGCCTTACTGGTTTCACCACAAGCGAATGGGGGCCCCGCCTTACAACCGGGACGTTTGCCGCCCACAAAATCTCGTGCGTGATTTTTGGGGCAGACCCAAGAAGTCTGCCCATTATCATTTATTTTCCTACCACCACTTCGGGACGAATTTGTGTCCATAGCTCAGGACACCGTGATGTCCCTCGGTTTGGATGCGTCGGAACTCCACCTGCACTTCCATCCCGATTTTCACCTCGTCCACATCAACATCAGCCATCTGACCCATCAAACGAGTACCGTCTTCCAGATCAACTATAGCTATTGCGTATGGTGCGTTATCACTCCATTGAGCAGGGGCAGTGCGTATCACTGTATAGGTAACAACCTTGCCGGTGTTTGGTAGTTTTACCAGTTTGGATTCTGTGTCACCAGTTTCAGGATCAACCTTGCGCGGTGGGTAGTATGTCTTACCGCTCTTCTTGAATTTGGAGGCTTCTCCGCGATACCGTTGGGGGTATTCTCTCCAATTACGCGCACTAAACATTGACATTATACCACCTCCAATATATGAACGACAGAGGACCCGCCGGAGCCTCCCATATTCTGTGTCATTCCAATTTTCGGGTTGCTCTTTATTTGGCGGCCGTTTTCTGCTTGACCGGTTAGCTGTTTGTAGATTTCAATTATCTGTGCGATACCGGTAGCTCCAACAGGATGACCTTTCGATTTCAAGCCACCGGAAGTATTCACCGGGAATTTACCGTCTAAAGCAGTTTCACCAGCCAAAGTAGCCGGCCCAGCCTTACCGGGTGCGTACTTCCCTATTGATTCAAGAACAACCAGTTCAGCAATTGTGAAACAATCGTGTATTTCAGCAAACTGGATGTCTTTGATAGTCTTGTCAGCCATTTTGAGGGCTTGTTCAGTTGCCAGTGTGGAGGCCTTAAATGTAGTCATATCAGCTCTCTGTGCGATTTGAATAGTGTCAGTAGCTGAGCCTGAACCAAGCACCTTAATATATGGCTTGCCGAGTTTTTTAGCGACTTCTTCAGTAGTTACAATTACCGCAGCAGCTCCATCGGTAATCGGTGAACAGTCGAGAATATGCAACGGATCGGCTACCATAACCGAGTTTTCAACTGTTTCCGGTTTAACTTTGAATGGGTATTGCGCAACAGGGTTCATTGATCCGTTGAAGTGGTTCTTGACTGAAACAGCGGTCAGCATCTTACGTGTAGTGCCATACTTTGCCATGTGAGCATTGGCAATCATAGCGTATAGCCCCGGGAAGGTTACGCCGTGGAATACTTCATATTCCTGATCTGCAGCAGTCGCCAGAGCGGCTGTGGCGTCATCGCCTGAGCAGTCAGTCATTTTTTCCACACCGGATGCCATAACGATATCTGAAATCCCCGAAGCTACCTCGATAAATGCCTGGCGGAATGCCAGTCCACCTGAGGCGCAGGCGGATTCTACGCGTGTGGCTGGGATTCCCGACATACCGAGATAGTCAGCCATCAGAGAGCTTAGATGTTCCTGTTGTACAAATAGCCCGCTGGACATGCAACCCACGTATAATGAATCGATATGATCTACACCGGCATTGTTTATTGATTCAAGTGCGGCATCGACAAAGAGCTGACGAAGAGACTTGCGCCATACTTCGCCCCAGGTACTCATGCCAATTCCGACAACACAAACTGTTCTCATTGTTGTTACCTCCTAAGCATTCTTCCTGATTTTATGGCGGTATTTGGCATAGGTCCCATAGTCAATATACACCTTGTTTTCATCAAGTAATGTAGCGGTCTTTACTGTCAAGTCTTGTACTTCCTTGATGCGATCGGTTACTTTCCAAATGAACGAGTCAGAACCGGCACCGGAGCCATAGGAACACATCAGGATAAGATCTCCCGGTTCAGCCACATCAAGTGTTGATGTTAATCCAATCGGAGAAGCTCCTGAATAAGTGTTGCCAAGACGTGGAGATAGCCAACCCGGGTCAATCTGTTCCTGTGTGAATCCCATTTGAAGAGCGACACGTTGTGGGAATTTGCCGTTGGGCTGATGGAACACAGCATATTTGAAATCCTGCGGCTTCATTCCAGATTTCTCTAAGATGGCGTTAGTGGCTCCTTTTGTATGGACAAAGTATGCTTCCTCTCCCGTGAAACGTCCTCCATGTTGCGGGTAGAACTCGTGCTCGCGTCGCCAGAAGTCCGGCATATCGGTTGTATACGAATGAGTGTAGAGACATTCGGCTACGAGATTATCATTGCCCATAATGAAAGCCGCCGCACCAGCAGCAGCCGAGAACTCAAGAGCATCCGATGGAGCGCCTTGTGAAGTATCACCACCGATAGCGAGGGCATATTTCATTTTGCCTGCATCGATATGACTCATAGCCACAAACATCGCTTCCGAACCAGCCTTGCAGGCAAACTCAAAATCGACGCAGTGAATATCCGGAGTTGCGCCAATTGCCTCGGAGACAGTGGTCCCTGATGGTTTTACAGCATAGGGGTGTGATTCCGAGCCGATGTAAATGGCGCCGATATCTTTCGGGTCAACATTTTGGGCGCGAATTAATGCCCGACGTGCAGCCTCTACTGAAAGCGTGATAGTGTCCATATCGGGCGGGGGCACCGATTTTTCACGCAACATAAGACCTTTCTTGTAACTGGGCGCATCTGCTCCCCATACTTTCGCAATCTCTTCAACTTTGATGCGTTGTCTGGGGATATGAGTGCCATATCCAACAATTCCTGCCATAGTAAACCTCACACTATGAATGTTTTATGATAACGTTGAAGTTTTGTTGTCAATTTCCACATAATAATTATTAATTATACTCCTTATGAAAAACAAAATCAAGCTATTCATCCAATTTGGATTACTTTTATCAACCGAATTGGAAAACCCAACTTTACTGATGATAACCACTGCATTTCCTGTGTTGAGATTGACAATAGCTGATAGCGGTAAACAGAGTTCGGTTTGATTCTATGCGTTGTGAAAAAATAATCTGAATACTTGGCATAGCCGCAAAATCTTATTATCATATACTACTATGGTAGACAAAATGATATGGGCGCCTTGGCGTGCGGATTTCATCCTGAGTAAAAAAGAAAAGGGCTGTATCTTCTGCAATCGTTTGAAGTGCAAGGATTCTGTGAAAAACCTTATTGTCTATCGAGGCAATGAAAACTTCGTTATTCTAAACAAGTTTCCCTATAATCCGGGGCACGCTTTGATTGTACCAAAAAGGCATATTGGGCAACTTGACAAATTGACAGAAGAAGAGAGCAACGAATTTTTCTCTCTTACACGTCTGACTGTCGGGATGATTGAGAAAGCGCTTAAGCCACAATCATTTAACATTGGTATGAATCTCGGGCGGGCTTCAGGTGCAGGGATACCCGAGCATCTTCACATGCACGTTGTGCCGCGCTGGAACGGTGACACAAACTTTATGCCGGTAATTGGCAAAACCAGAGTTGTTTCGATAGGGCTTGATGGAATCTATGATGCTATCAAGAAGGAATTCGACAAACTATGAGCCGTCGGCGGAAGATGCCCACAAAGGCGGAGTTGATCCAGCTTCAAAAGCTGTACCGTACCGATGAAAGGATTGCAGAGCGGCTCGGAGATGTGCCTACCTATCTTGTAGCTTATTGGCGTCGCAAGAAAAATGTTTCCAAACATTCCCAACCGAAATTTTCTGAGAATGAAATCCGCAACCTGTGGGAGCGGTTTGGCGATGATGACTACTGTGGACTTGAGCTGGGTATTTCCAAAGCGGCCTTTTACAATTGGCGTCGCCGTTACGGCATTCGCGAGAAGCCTGCTTTTCTCAAATTAGAACAACTCGAGTTAAATTTGCCAGGGATAGACAGGCGCAATCATGTCGTACCTTTGTATGGCAAACAAACGACCGTACAGAAGATAATCGCACGAGCCGCAAGTCTGAATAAAGCTGAAGCAGGAAATCTGGTAGTAGTTGAGCCGGATATGATAGTAGTAAATAAAAACATTGCAAGTGTTATCCGTACTTTCAAAGATATAGGTGTTGAGTATGTATGGAATCCGTCTAAAATAACTATCAGTTTGGATGGTGAGGTCGGAGATGCTGGAGAAAATCCTACCGATTATAAAATGGTGCGCGAATTCAGCCAGCATCAGAGTATTGAGAACTTCTTTGATATTCACCACGGAGCATGCAACCAGTTAGCTATAGAGAACGGTCATATTCTTCCCGGACAGTTAGTGCTGGGAACAGACCGTTGTGCTGTCTCTCTTGGAGCTTTAGGTGCGTTTGCTGTTAGTATTGATGCCACCGAAATGGCTACAGTGTTAGCCAGCGGAAGGTTGTGGTTGAAGGTGCCGTCATCTGTACGCATCGATATAAGCGGCCGTCGACCGCGTGGAGTCTATACTAAGGACATAGCTTTAGCAGTAATCAAACAATTGGGAACGACAAATATTGGATATCGGACTATCGAGTACCATGGTCGCTTAGTTGCAAATATGAGTATCAGCGAACGGATGACATTGTGTTATCTGTCTGAGGAAATTGGAGCTAAGGCGGCTATGTGTTCTTTTGAAGCTGTTACACGCCGTTATCTGACAGGTCGCACAAACACCAATTACATACCCGTCATTGCTGACAAGGATGCTGACTTTGATGAAATGTACCAGTTTAATATAGACAGATTTACACCGCAGATTGCCGGTCCGAATGAAATTAACACTAATACTATCAAATCAGTTAAAGAGTTGGAAAGTCTGAGTGTTCATCAAGTGATTTTAGGCACTTGTAGCAATGGTCGTTTTGATGATCTTCGTATTGCGGCTGGTATCCTCAAGGGCAAAAAGGTTAATCCACAGTGTCGGCTCATTATCATGCCGAGTTCACACCAAGTCTATCTTGAAGCTCTTAAGAAGGGACTAATCCGAATCCTTGCTAAAGCCGGAGCTATGATAGTCAGCTCCACTAACAAATCCATTGTGGGTGAACTGCAAAAATTGCTGTCCCCCGGTGAACGATGCCTGATAACAAGCGGTTCTGCAATTGTTAATCAGGAGCAGAAAGATGTCAATGAAATTTATTTCTGTTCACCAGCCACAGCCGCAGCCTCAGCTCTTAACGGCCATATCACCGACCCCGAGCCATATTTAAGGTAGGAGTTACTTCATTCTATTGGCTTGCTGGACAGGGGAATCAATCTACTATAGGGCTTGTTGAATAAAGTATAAGTTCTTTGTCCATAAATAGATTAGCATGTTTTGTATTGCTTCAAGTGAACGGATTTTGTTATAAATAGCTTCCCGATTTCATTAGGACACCAATTTCATTGGGACACCAATTTCATTGGGATACTTGATAAACATTCTACACGCCACGGCGCACTTTCAGCTCGCGTAGCAGCGGGGCTTGTCTCCGCTGTGTGATAGAAATTGGCGACACGCCACGGCGCACTTCCTGTGCGCCGACAGGCACGTCATCACAAGGCCACCCGCTACCTGTCCGCTTGACAGGCGGGCGCGCCCGCCAAAGGCGGGGAGATTGTCATACATAGTAACGAATTGTTCCGCAAGCCCTTATTATTGTCATTCCTTTATTATTCTTATCCATCTATTATTGTATTGTCATTCCTGCGAAAGCAGGAATCCAGCAGGCATTGCCTGTCCAGCAGACATTGTCTGTCCAGCAGACATTGTCTGTCCAGTCCGCCTAGGCGGATTGCCTGTCTATCTATATCAACTGAATTTGGAAATGCGCCGAGGCGTGACTGGATACCAGCATTCGCTGGTATGACAGAAAAGGATTGTGATAAATATTCTACTCGCGCAAGTTGTCCCGGTTTATATCATCCATTTATGTCATCCCGAGCGGAGTCGAGGGACGGCGACACGCCACGGCGCACTTCCTGTGCGCCGACAGGCACGTCAGCACAAGGCCACCCGCTACCTGTCCGCTTGACAGGCGGGCGTGAATTTGAGATTGTCATACATAGTAACGAATTGTTCAGCAAGACCTTCTATAGCTTTTTTCAGTTTAACAGAAAATCACTTCCGTCTATTCAATACGGTCCATAAATTCAGACATTGCATTGAAGAAGGCATCTGACATTGACTGCACTGGCTGATCCACGAGGTCATTTATTTTCAAGTTTGTTCCTCCCACCGTGCCGATGCAATTACATTGCACATTATGCTCACTAAATAATTCTTCAATCCTGAGAGCATTTTCTGGTGAACAACTTATGACAATGCGTGACTGTGTTTCACCAAATAAGAGAGCGTCGGGGCGGATATTGTCATCCAATTGTATCGCTGCTCCTATTTGTCTATCCTTGTTTGAAATACAGCTCTCAGCCAAAGCAACAGCCAAACCGCCATCGCTGACATCATGCGCTGATTTGACCAAACCCGATTGAATAGCAGTGAGCAGGGCGTCCTGTATTTTTTTCTCGAACAGCAGGTTTAGCGGTGGAACAGGTCCCTTATTATGTCCATAGATACTGTGCAGAAATTCCGATGCACCGATGTGTTCTTTGTTTTCACCCAGTAGATAGATTACATCGCCTTCATTATCAAACCATTGAGTTGTTATGTGACTAGTGTTTTCAATCAACCCAATCATCCCAATAGTGGGAGTGGGGAATACAGCTCGTTCGGGATCTTCGTTGTAGAACGAAACATTACCACCGGTAACAGGAGTATCAAAAACACGGCACGCTTCGCCCATCCCAGCTACAGATTCTGAGAAACCATAGTAGATTTCCGGTTTGTAGGGGTTGCCGAAATTAAGACAGTTAGTGATAGCTAACGGGCGACCTCCGGAACAAACGATATTGCGGGCAGATTCCGCCACTGCACTCTGTGCGCCAAGACGAGGTTCAATGTAACAATAGCGCCCATTGCAGTCTGTGACCATTGCCAGCGCCTTATGTGTTTTGCGAATGCGCAATACAGCGGCATCGGAGCCTGGACCTACAACTGTGTTTGTGCGGACCATAGAATCATATTGATCATATACCCATTCCTTATTGCAGATGTTGGGAGCGGCAAGCATTGTCAATAGGTCGGTATTCCAGTTGCGGTCAAGAGAGTAATCTGCCATGTTGAGCTTGATGATATTGTCCATGTAAGCTGGCCGCTTTGTCTCACGTCGATAGACAGGAGCACCGCCACCAAGCACAAGAGAACTGGACGGCACTTGAGATACTACTTCACCGTGAAGCTTGACAGTAAATAGACCGTCAGATGTAACTTTTCCAATAATAGTTGAATCCAACTCCCACTTGTCAAACACCTCGCGAACGGCTTTTTCTTTACCTTTTTTGACACATACCAGCATGCGCTCTTGTGATTCGGAAAGAAGTGTCTCATACGGAATCATACCTGATTCACGCACGGGAACCTTGTCCATTTCGATTTCTATACCAGCTTCCCCTTTAGTTGACATTTCAGAACAGGAACAAGTAATTCCCGCAGCGCCCATATCCTGAATTCCCACTGCAAGATTTTTGCTAATTACTTCCAGAGTAGCCTCAACCAGCAATTTCTCTGTAAATGGGTCGCCAACCTGCACAGAGGAACGCTTCTCTTCCGATTTTTTGCTGAGTTCTTCAGAGGCGAAGGTCGCACCATGAATACCATCGCGTCCTGTTTTGGAACCAACTATCATTACCGGGTTATCTTCCCCCTCAGCTATCGCAGAAATAATTCTGTCAGTTTTTACAATTCCTACCGCCATAGCGTTGATAAGAGGATTGCCGGTATAGGATTCATCAAAATACACCTCACCGGCAACAGTTGGGACACCAAACGAGTTCCCATAATCACCAATTCCACGCACGACGCCGTCGATTAAGTAACGCACATGCGGGTTATCAGGCGAGCCGAAGCGCAACGAGTTGAGCGAAGCAATCGGCCGAGCGCCCATAGTGAAAATATCGCGTAAAATGCCGCCAACACCAGTTGCCGCTCCCTGATACGGTTCAACTGCCGAGGGATGGTTGTGTGATTCGATTTTGAAAACAACAGCTAGTCCATCGCCAATGTCAACAGCGCCGGCATTTTCTTCGCCAGCCTTAGCCAATAAGTTCTTTCCTTCGCGTGGGAGAGTCTTCAGAAGAGCGACAGAATTTTTGTAGGAGCAGTGCTCAGACCACATTACAGAGAAAAGACCCAGTTCTGTGTAATTTGGTTCGCGCCCGAGAATTTCCTTGATACGCACATATTCTTCTTTGTTCAGTCCGTGCTCTGTTATCATTTCTTCTGTTACTTGTGGTTGCCTATAGGCCATTTCCACGATTCCTCCTTCAATCACGCCTGTCTGCCTGTCGGCGGACACGGTCGGCGCACAGGTTGAAAATGTGAATATAACTGCGAATGCCCACAGGGTCAACATTAAGAGAGTAATAAAAAAATAGGAGCCATCGTCCAGGATGACTCCTTCAATCCCCACCAAGTGAAATAACCCTTACCGCCATTCTTGCTATGAATGATCTTTATTCCACACATTAAATATGACACAAATTGTGTGCCCAAACCCAAGCGCACTTCAATGTGTCGTCTAAGAGCTTAAGTTACAGTCGCTTGCGAGAGAGCTTCCTTGTATTGGATAAATGGCAAGGACGTCGATACGCAGAATTTGCGCCACAATAGGCATAACAAGAATTGTAACTAATGACTAACGCATTGTATAACACGGCCTTAGCCGTTTACAGCTAATACAAAACTGAATGTTGCTGATAACTGCGTTTTCCACAGATAAGCAGTCTCTGCGTTATTTTTTTTGTGCCTGTCCCGTATTTATCGGGGGGAGATTAACACACATTCCATGTAGATCATGAGCGGCTTCCATCAATGACTCCGAAATAGTCGGATGGCCAAATATCAGTGAGCCAAGTTGTTTAACAGTCATTTCCTGATGAATTGCCAGTGCTGCCGTATGGATGATTTCTGTCGCATGTGTTCCAACAATGTGTACTCCGAGGAGTTTATCAGTGTCCGCATCTCCAATTATCTTAATCTCGCCGGAAATTTCGTTTTCAGCATGAGCTTTGCCAAGAACGCGTAGTGGGAACTTTCCCACTGTAATCTTATATTTTTCCTCTGCCGCAGTTTCACTCAAGCCAACCGAACCGACTTCGGGATGGGTGAATATCACCGAAGGCACACCCAGATAGTTTTTCTCAGCTTGTCCTCCAAGGGCATTGTCAATAGCTATCTCGCCATCATGAACAGCTGTGTAAGCCAGAAGAATTTCACCGCGAACATCGCCAATGGCGTAGATGTTATCGATATTGGTACGCATGTGATTATCAGTTTTGATAGCCCCGTTCATATTGAGCTCCACCCCGGCATTTCCAAGGCCGAGGTTTTCGGTATTGAAAGCTCGTCCTACTGCTACAAAGATTTGTTCTGTTTCGATTGTTTTCTCATTAGATAATTCAGCCCGCACACTTTCTGATTCTGTAACCAGCGAATTGATAGTTGTCCCTGTGTATAGTTTAACCTTGAGTCTTTTCAGTTCGCGCTGAATCAGGCGCGCAGAGTCGGAATCTTCAAGTGGCAGCGCTTGCTTGAGCATCTCAACTACCGTAACCTGCACACCAAGCATTGCCAGCATACACGCCCATTCACAGCCAATTACACCTGCTCCGACAATTAAAATTGATTTGGGAAGTTTTTGCAATTCGAACATGTGATCGGAATTGAGCACTTTCTTTCCGTCGATTGACAAGCCCGGAAGATTGCGAGAACGTGAACCGGTAGCGATGATGATATTTTTAGTTTCAAGAACAATCTCGGTTCCATCAGAAGCAGAAACGGAGACCTTGTTGCGGTCGAGTACTTTACCGTGTCCTTTGACATAGGTTACACCATGAGAATCAAACAGCTTCTCGACGCCGTCAACCAACATCTTTACAATGCGATTTTTGCGCTCAATAATTGCAGGCCAATCATAAGAAGGTGGAGTTTCTATGTTGATTCCAAATGTATCAGCATGTTTGATTTTGTAATACAGAGACGCCGAAGCTATCAGAGTCTTAGAAGGAATACATCCCCGATTTAGACAGACACCACCAAGTTTGTCAGATTCTACAACTGCGACTTTGGCACCTTTAATTGCGCACTTTATAGCTGCGGTGTAGCCGCCCGGCCCGCCTCCGATTATTACCACATCATATAACTCTTTCACAGAACCTCCATTCAATAAGACAACTGTGTAACAAGCTCCAATTTACAAGATTCTTTCAAAGTGGCAATAGACATAAGAAAAAAAGCCGGCAAATATGGCGTTGTTGGCAAGTATATGCTATACTGTATGAAACTCTGTTGTGAAGTGAGAAATTGACGTGACTGATTCCAGCAATGAACCAATTAAATATCCGGTTGATGGTACGCTTGACTTGCACATGTTCACGCCGAGCGACACTCACGAGGTTGTTACTGAATACATTCGCACCTGTCTTAAGAAAGGCGTCCTGCATCTGCGTATTGTCCACGGGAAAGGAATCGGCGTAAAAAGAAGAATCGTACACAGCATCCTCGAAAATCATCCGAATGTAATCTCTTTCCGTCACGAAGGGGGCAGTGGTGGAAGCTGGGGCGCAACAGTGGTTAATTTAAGGCTATAATATGGTATGCCATTATATGGCAAACCATAACATAATGTTGAGAACATATTAAGCTGAGGCCAAACAAAGAAAGGATATTGCAATGGTTGACACACTTAAACCAATTGAAGTTTTTAAGATGACTGACAATATCTTCAAGCTGATTTCTACTGACTGGATGTTGGTAACAGCTGGTGACATTGAGTCATACAATACTATGACTGCCGCATGGGGGACTTTTGGGGAATTGTGGAGCTTGGAAGTCTGTATCTGTTATGTGCGTCCAACTCGATATACTTATGATTTTATGGAGAAATCCAGAACATTCACATTGTCATTTTTCGATGAGGCCTTCCGTGATACGCTCAATTACTGTGGAACCAAATCTGGCCGTGATGTCGATAAGATGTCAATTCCTGAGTTGACGGCTGTTAAGAGCAAGGACAACTCGGTGTATTTTGCCGAGGCGCGGCTGGTGGTGGAATGCAGTAAAATTTATACCCAAGACATTGATCCGGAAAGATTTCTTGATAGCAAGATTCACGACAAATATCCAAAGAAGGATTATCATCGTATGTATGTGGGCGAGATTATCCAGTGTTTGACACGGTAGGACAAGTTTATTCCTTGTTTTCTTTTTTAGGTATTGTCTGACAGCCTGTCTGCGTGTCCGCACAGGTAGAGTTGACAAACATTATTCCCAGAACTTAGTTCAGATCTTCCCCTCTCAGAGAGTAGCAAAAGAGGGAACGGATAATATCCCTCTCAGAGTGGGGGGCAAGGGGGGAGTGCAAACCCCCGCAGTTTTGTAAGGTGGTCCGCCTATATGGATAGAGATTCTACTTTTTATATAAGATAGGGCAATCCGCCGAGGCGGACTGCCCTACAATTCTTACAAT
>JAYEIF010000061.1:4520-7863 GCA_034659895.1 Candidatus Zixiibacteriota bacterium | reverse complement strand
TGACATTCGTATCCATTTCTTCCTCCGTATTATTTTCTTACTACCAATTCACTAACTAAACATCACGTCAAAACACTTCAGCTGAGTGGTCCACCGCTTGAGGTGGGATTAGTTTGCCGAGTGTCAGGTTGGCAATCCGCCGAGGCGGACTGACCTACAACGCCTAACCCTTTACTTGTCACCCCAGCCTGTTTACTTGTCACCCCAACCTGTTTACTTGTCACCCCAGCCTGTTTACTTGTCACCCCAGCGAAAGCTGGGGTCCAGTATGCAGAAGAATATTCAGGCGGTGCCTGCTGGACAGACAATGTCTGCTGGACAGACAATGTCTGCTGGATTCCTGCTTTCGCAGGAATGACATTATTACTTGCCATGACATTATTACTTGCCATAACATTATTACTTGCCATAACATTATTACTTGCCATGACATTATTACTTGCCATAACATTATTACTTGCCATGACATTATTACTTGCCATGACATTATTACTTGCCATAACATTATTACTCACCATAACATTATTACTCACCCTAACACTACTATTCACCCCTACAACCCTCACCTTGAGCGGAGTTGAAGGGCTGGGATCAGTCAGACCCACTTCAGCGGTTCCGCCATTGAACAGGCAGGATCGCAATGGATCCTGCCATGTAAGTTCAGCGAGTTTAGGCAACTGGCTCTTCCTTCTTCGAGGTATTATCGACCTTGAACCGCGCCACGATTTGCTGTAGTCCCTCAGCGTTGCGGCTAAGTTCTTCAGACGCAGTTGCTGCCTGTTCAGCACCGGCGGCCGACTCCTTTGTAGCCACTGAAACCTGCTCGATATTCCTGGATATCTGCTCAGAAGCCGTCGACTGCTCCTCAGAGGCAGTAGCTATCTGCTGAATCATATCCATTATCCTTTGTGAACCGTTGACGACCTCAGTAAGACTGGCTCCAGCCTTTTCAGATAACCCGCGGCCTTTTTCGACCTCGCTGGTTCCAGCTTCCATCGAACTAACAGCATCCTTAGTTCCCTGTTGCATACCTTTGATCATACCGGTAATCTCTCCGGTCGCTTTTCCGGTACGCTCGGCAAGTTTGCGGACTTCATCAGCAACAACTGCAAAACCGCGTCCATGCTCACCAGCACGAGCTGCTTCGATAGCGGCATTAAGCGCCAGCAAGTTTGTCTGGTCAGCTATATCATCGATTACGCCTATGATATCACCAATTTGATCAGCCGACTCTGCCAGTTTGTTGATATTCTCGGCAGATTCTTTAACTACGTTGGCGATATTGTTCATACCTTCAATAGTTTCATTCACTATCTGGCCGCCATCAGCTGCTGTTTCGGCTGCACCTTTGGATCCTTCGGAAGCTTCACCGGCATTCCTTGACGCTTCGACTATGGTAGCCGCCATCTCTTCAATAGCAGCGGTAACCTGGTTCACCTGTTGTTCTTGGTTTTGAGCTCCTCTGGAAACCTGTTCGGCAGAGGAAGATATTTCCGCTGAGGCGGACGCGACTTCATTGGAACTGTTGCCTAGCTGTGCAATAACAGAACTCAGGCTGGCAACCATCTTCTTAAAGGAAATACCAAGAACGTCTTTCTCGGATTTTGTCTTGACGTTAACTGTCAGATCGTTTTCGGCAATTGTCTCCGCCACGCCGGCAAGTTCTTTCATATAATCTATGAGGTTGCGGAAGGCATTTGCCAACGCTCCAATCTCATCTTTTGAATGCAGAGCGATAGAATGTTCAATGTCGCCTGTAGATATTCCCTCAGCCACTTTTGCTATCTCAGAAACCGGTTTGGAGATACCGCGCGCAATGATGAATGAAAGAAACGCTGCAATTATGAAGGCAACACCGGCAAAGCCGCCGAGCATGATAATAGCAGAGTGTTCTGCCTCCAGCATCTTGGCTTTCTGTCCCTGGCGGATTTCATTGCACTCCTCAACAACGGTGCGGGCAGACGCAACCATCTCTTTTTCAAGAATCAGCATCTCTTCATAGGATGCTTTATAGGTCTCAAAAGCCTGTTTGTAGCTTTCTACACCAGCGAAAACAGCATCTGTCTGATCCCGGTTCTCCTGTTTCTTCATTGTGGCTTTAGTTGCCACAGCCTTCTCTTCGATCTGTTTGAGAAGATTAGAAACCTTCTTTGCATATTGGATATCCTTTCTCATAACAAAGTTTTTCTCGTGCCGCCGCATCTGCAGTGTCCATTCGAGCATGTTACTTGCCGCACGTGATTTGTCATCTCTCTCCGAAAGCTTCTTATGGCTCTCCGTGGATAAGAATTCCTGATCCATCTGCTCTTCCTGGCTGGATAGCAGGTTCTTGCTCTCCTTCTCACATAGTCTTCCGGCTGTCACTACTTCCTGAAGGGCTACTTTACCTTCCTTATCCGCTACAATCCAGCTTTCGCTGGCAATCTCGTATGCTTTCAGGTCAGCAAGCCCTTTTTCGATGGCGGCTATATCGACAGGGTCGTTCAACATGGCTTTTAGCTCGTCGGCTACTTCTATTCCCTCGGCGATATGCTTCCGCAGTTCATCGACGTACTTGTCATCCTCGCGCATGATGTAGTTTTTCTCGGCCTGTCGGCAGTCCGCAGCGATCTTAATCATCCGGTTGGCACCATCGGCTTTTTCAACAGCATTCGTCACATTGTTTAGCCCATTCCAGCCGAAATAAGCGACTCCCAGAGCCATGACTACAATACTTCCGAAACCAATATACAGTTTCTTCCCGATTTTCACATCTTTCCAACTCATTTGAAAACTCCCTTAAAATAGTTAATTCTTGTAGCAGGAACCCTTTTAGCAGTTCCGCCATTTTACTAAATGAGTGTCAGGTTGGCAATCCGCCTCGGCGGATTGACCTATTGCACCATCCTTTCTTCCTCCTCTCTTTTAGAGCGAGCGGGGAATATCTCAGAAACCCATCGTCGGTTACTGATGTTCCTTGTTCGCCATTGAATTGTTTTAATGGTTTGGGTTATTGTATATCTCTTATCCATAAAATTATCAATTCATTGAATTATCAATTCGTTGAATTATCAATTCGTTGAATTATCAATTCGTTGAATTATCAATTCGTTGAATTATCAATTCACAGTATTCTCTTAAAATATTTGATTTTTGTTGTCACTTCATTCACTTGTTACCAAATCCACTTGTCATCTCATTTATTTGCCATTAAATCCATTTGCCGTCCCATTTGCCTGTCACCCCAGCGAAAGCTGGGGTCCAGTGTGCAGAAGAATATTCAGGCGGTGCCTGCTGGACAGACAATGTCTGCTGGACAGACAATGTCTGCTGGATTCCTGCTTTCGCAGGAATGACATTATTA
>JAYEIF010000061.1:0-4420 GCA_034659895.1 Candidatus Zixiibacteriota bacterium | reverse complement strand
TTTACTTGTCACCCCAGCCTGTTTACTTGTCACCCCAGCGAAAGCTGGGGTCCAGTGTACAGAAGAATATTCAGGCGGTGCCTGCTGGACAGACAATGCCTGCTGGACAGACAATGTCTGCTGGATTCCTGCTTTCGCAGGAATGACATTATTACTTGCCATGATAGAATCATTCACCATGACAGTATCATTCACCCTAACATTATCATTCACCCTAACACTACTATTCACCCCTACAACCCTCACCCTGAGCGGAGTCGAAGGGTAGAGTAGTCCACCGATTGCGGTATCTATTTTCTTTCCCTTAAATGTCAATTTTCTTTCTCTCAAAGCATTAGATTCAATCATGTTTTCATTCGTTTGCGTATAACAAGAGTCAAATCTTTAATTATTTTTTCGGTAAATCTGAGAGTTATTTAAGGTTTCAGGCATATTTTTATTCAGGTTGTTCAATTTTATAACATTGGTTGGCTTGTCCCGATGTAATCGGGGCTTGTTGTGCGGATAGGTGAAATTGTAGCTCAGATGGCTGACACGAGAACGACATTTTTTGTTGCAGATTTGCGAAATTGTATTATACATACAAATGAATCTTACTGCAAAATGGGGTTTACTGCTTTGCGCAGGAGGGTATGGTCTGGTTTGGTTGAATGTAGATAGCTGATAAGCATTTATGATAGTATGAGATTATTAATAAGGCAAAAAAACTGTTAATGACGGTATTATTTATTAAAGGAGAACTATTGATGAAGATGTTAACTATTCTGGTTGCAATTATTGCGGTATTGTTTACTACGATATCAGTAATTGGCAAATCTGCCCCAGCGAGCACGAGAATCAAACCTGACAACAAAAATACGCTGACTCAGGCTGAACGGCTTGATCTGGTTGAATCAAAAACGTCCGACAAGGATTACAATTACAATCCGATGGCGGCTTGTGTTACGGTTACACCCGACAACGACCCTTACCACCTGATTGACGCTCTGCTGATTCCCTGGACCGGTATCACTATCAAGTCGGTTACATTCACCGGCGCCTCAACTGCAGCAGGTTTGTATGTTGATGGTCCCTTTAACATCAATGACGGTATTATCTTAGCAACCGGCGATGTTACAAATGCCCTCCCACCAGACACATCCACCGGCACCTCGACTGACTTTGACCTTGAAGGATGTCCGCAATGCAGTGACCTTATCCCCGGATATACCAGTTATGATGCGGCAATTTTTGAGATTGTGTTTGATGTTAATGATTCCTGCCAGAGCATATCGTTTGACTTTGTATTTGGCTCCGAGGAGTATCCTGAATATGTTGGTTCCGAGTATAACGATGTTTTTGGCGCATATCTTAACGGTACTCAGGTTGCATTTGATAGCGACGGAAACTCAATAACAATCAATGGACCGTTTTTCTCCGGTGATTACGTTAGCACACCTCCAGACAACGGATTTGAGTATGATGGCAGCACTATCAAGCTGACAACTATTGCTCCTGTTACCCCGGGGAGCGCCGATAATACGCTGGTGTTTGTCATCTGCGACGCCGGTGATCATATTCTGGATTCTGGCGTGATGTTGGCTGATCTCGAAGGTGATGTTGAGGAAGATACTGTCCATACAGGTATAGCGCCTGAGTTTATCCAACATGGTGACCTTGCTTGCGGTGATACACTTGATGCGGAAGTAGGAGTTCCGATATCTATCGATATTGAGGCTGTTGATCTCGGCCCAAACGACGATATCGTAACCCTGATGGTTGATAACATACCCGCAGGCGCAACAATGACACCATCTTTGCCATTGACCGACAATCCGGTTACAAGTGCATTCGGTTGGACTCCTACTGCCAGTCAGGCTGGTGAAACTTACACTGTTACGTTTACTGCCGCTGATTCTATTGACGGGTTTATTGAAAACTGCAAGTACACATTTGTAGTTGAAACTACTGACAGTTGCTACCCCGATCTTCCTGCGCCTGAATTAGTAATGGAACCATGCCTTGAGTATTATGAAGTAGGTGACAATTGGGTATATCGATACAGTATGAATGTCCTCAATTTGGATGTTTACCCGCAGGAACTGTTCGAACCACGACCGGACCTTCCTCCGTGCGGGGGAAATTCGAATGCTTCTCGCACATGGATTGATATTTACGAATCTGATGGTACCCGTATTTATGGCTTCTGTGCTTTGTATAATCCAGAAAGTCTTAACAATATTTGGTTCGGGATTTCCGAAGGAACCATACCGCCGGATTCAGTGTATATTACAATGACAGACAGGGTTTGCGATATAACCTATACTTCCAATATGATATCTACTGCAAATACTCATACTGAGCCGTTGGTTGAGTGTCCATCTGAACCATTTGATATTGCACTTGAAGCGCCGGGGGAAGTTTGTGTGAAATTACCTGTAAACCTTGCCGATTCTGTTGATGCCGGTGATGCTACGTGGGTAAATGATACGCTTTGTTTTTATGCTGAATCCACTGGAGAATACGTTTTTGATATTATTGCTTCCAACGAATGTGGAGCTGACTCCTGTGCGGTGGTGGTAAACGTTTCCATTGCCATTGAGGACGAGCATGTCATCCCAACCACAACATGGATAAATGTTTACTGCGATGGCCCCACCTACAACGGTGAGACTTTATCTCCGGGTGATACGATACGGGCTTATGATGCGGATAGTGTCCTGTGCGGGATGGATGTTGTGAGAGCTGACGGCACATTCGGTTTCATGCCCATCTATCACGATGATATTTATACTGATGAAGTCGATGAAGGCGCTGAGGCTTGTGATTTGATTAGCTTTACGATTAACGGTCTTCCAGTTCTCTCAAATCCGGATGTTTATTGGACAGCCAATGGTGATGAGATAGAAGTCTGCAATTTCTATAATTGCAATACAATCCATCTACATAATGGATGGAATCTTATTTCGTGGAATCTTGATTACACAGCCAATGTATCTGAATTTGCTTCTCTTATGGGTAAGTGCAATTGTGTTGATGTTATCCTTGGTTTCGATAATGGCGCGCTCACTTACGATCCAAGTTTACCGGATTATTCCACCCTGAAAAATGTTGATTATTCTCACGGCTACTGGGTGAAGATGGACTGCGATGTTGACATCAGTATCTGTGGAAAAATAATCCCGAAAAATCAATGCATATCTGTATTTGAGGGCTGGAATTTGGTGTCATACTGGCCGAATCACGTGCTACCGATTGATGAAGCTCTTGTATCAATAATTGACGATGTGGAAGTGGTTTTTGCTTATGACAATGGATATTCTGTTTATGTGCCTTCAGACCGCATGTATAGCAGTATGTTCGAGATGTCGCCATTTCTTGGGTATTGGCTGAAGATGAATAATGACAATTATCTTGCATATCCGGGTTGGACGTGTGAAGGTGGAGATGCTGTTGCACGTGTACGTGCCCCCATTGCTTCGAACAGTGTGGAGCCGTCACGAGTGTGGATGTCCATTTATGGTAAGAACCTTACACTTGACGGGGAGACTCTTGAATCTGGAACTAATATCGAAGCTTTCACTTCTGATGGAACTCTTTGTGGTAGTGGCGTTTATACTGATGGATTGTTAAAGTTTACTCCAATATACGGTTTCGATGGTCAAATCAAGGCTTATCCACGAGAGGGCGACCCGATTATCTTGCACGTTGACGGTCAATCGGTGTATCCGCACCTTACCTTCAGCAACGACGGACAGAGGATTTCGGTTTCTCGCTTCTCAAGTGAATTCGGCGGAACTGGTGTTATCCCAGCACGTTTTGGCTTGTCTCAAAATTATCCAAACCCATTTAACCCGACCACCATGATTGATTTTTCACTGGCTGAACCCGGCCATGTCGAGTTAACAGTTTTCAATGTCCTTGGGCAGGAAGTAACAATCTTGATAGACGATCAGCTTGACTCCGGAGAACATCAGATTACATGGGATGGTTATGACAGTAATGGCAAACAGGTTTCCTCGGGTATATATCTCTATCGTCTCAAGGCTGGTAGCGATGTTTCAACCAGAAAGATGCTGCTAACGAAGTAATACAAGTTCGTTTGATTATTTAACAGGGACAGGTCAAATAGAGCTGTCCCTTGTTTTTTTGGTTGAAATAGCATAATCATTTGATTATGGGTCTGCTGAATAAAGTACCTGTCCGCTCGACAGGCGGGTAAGTTCTTTGTTCATAAATAGATAAGCATGTTTTGTATTGTTTCAAGTGAAAGGGTTTTGTTATAAATAGCTTCCCGATTTCATCGGGACACTTGATAAACATTCTACACGCCACAGCGCACTTTCAGCTCGCGTAGCAGCGGGGCTTGTCTCCGCTGTGTGTATAGAAACGGGCGACACAAGGCCGCCCGCTACGCGAATTTGAGATTGTGGTACATAAT
>JAYEIF010000060.1:14869-21998 GCA_034659895.1 Candidatus Zixiibacteriota bacterium | reverse complement strand
TTAGGGCTTGCTGAATAGTTTTTTAGGGAACACAGCTCTGTTATCTACTAATTCGGCAATTCCTTTGACGATGAATCAGACTCGTCAGGAGGATTGAGAACCTCGTCTGGAACCTGCACTTTTGGAGTAAACAAGCCCAGCCAGCGCTGGTACCACTTCCATTTCTTTCTCTCGGTCTTGAGAAATTTCTTGAGGCGTTTCTCTCGTTCGAAGAAAACAGCATCAAGTTCTTCTATGTGCTGCATGAAAATTTCTATAGATTCCCGTTTCTCCAACGCTAAACGGAAAACTTCGTAATCTTTGAAATTGAAGATAGTTTGAACAATTGGCTCGAAAAACACGAGTGCCTGAGAGGCAATAAAATTGAGAGGCTTAACCGATTCAAGGAAAACGATTGCAGGCACAGCCATCCGTCGTTCCACCACCTTTTTGGCTACCTTTATTAGAATAGCGTCCTCTTCTTTGGGTAAGGTTGGTTTACCAGAGTCTGGAAACTGAGTTGAACCCCGAAAGAAACTCATTCTTTTTTCTCCGTCGATTCCTCTTTTCTGTCTTGCATCTTGGAACCAATACGGTCCTTAACAAACTCAACCACTTCATCCCTGTTCCCTGAAAACATAATATACAAACCACGGAAATTTTCAAGCCGTGTATGTCGTGTGAAGGGCGACAGTAAAACACCATTTTTATCTGGATAAAAAGAACGATAGATCGACCAGTCTTTGGTAATCGTCTGAGTCGTTGTTTTAATGATAACTTTTTTATCGGTCAATTTGTATGATGTCGGGAAATAGAACTTGATCAGTGAGGCAAACATCACTACCAACGCCAGCGTAGTGAATATCTGTGAGTGATCGGTGGCATAATATACCATAATACCAACCAACACAATAAACACCGAAACCGCCACAGATACACGGGGTCTTCGTCGAACGGGATGACAACGCCACTGGAGTATAGATTTGTCATTATCCATTTCGGAATCACTATTCTCCTGTGGAACTTTTCCAAGCTCTTCATTCATATAACTTGACTACTTATCTTCGATATTACGATACCGTTCCTTTTTTACCTTCTCCAACATTTTCATCAAATCTTCCGGCTTGAACAGACCTTTATCAATCAAAAGGCGGACTAACGCTTCTTGGGAAAGATTATTGGACAGCGCTAGCTCCTCAAAACTGATATCTCGTTCCTTGCCATCAATAACCATCTTAAGAGCTACTTTTTTTTCTTCCAAGGGTAAACACTCCTATTACAAACAAAATAGTTATAATTCCTTTTAATGAATATACAAAACTCATTCCAGCAATCAAGTACATCAAGCTGATTTAAATTACCACAGAAGGAAATCAAGATTTTGCTTTTCGGAAATAGGGCTATAGCTAAGATTATCGCATCAATCACTCGGACGGTATTATCTCCTCTGTTTGCTCCTTTTCAAGCGAAACAGCTTCTCCGGCTAAGATACGATACAGCGGCATCTCGACATTTTCGCGTTTATCGCCAAATGTGATTATTCCCGAAGCCCCAGAATATCCCCGTACTGCTTTAAGGTTCTCAGTCAAAGCTTGTGGAGTTTTTGCGCCTTTACTGAATGCCCGCCCAATCAAAGTCATAGCATCATATCCGAGACTTGCAAGACGTTCCGGAGGTTTGTCATAATGGGATCTGTATGCCTTTGAAAATTGCAAGAAACTTTCTGATATGTCTCTTTTTAGAAAGGGAGACGGAAATACCGCTTGCTTTGTAATATCGTCATCCAATTTATAAATAACTTCATCTCCCCATTGGTCTGAACCAAGATATGCACCAGTGAGATTGTAGAAATGAATCTGAGGCAGCAACAACCGAATCTGTTTTTTGTCACCGGGAAGAAAAAGACAGTCAACATGTGCAGGAAGACCATCGACATCAATTGTATCTCCGCGGGAATTCACATAGAAAGCAGAGTCTGGTATAGCTCCGAGAAGAACAGCTTTAATGTCTCTGATATATGGCCCGAAGTCCTTGTCGCGGAAGCGATAATGTTCGATGGCAACTATAGTGCCACCGAGTTCCTTGAAACGCCTGACAAATGCGCGACTGGAATGCAAATGTTCAGATTTAGGAGAAGAAATCAACACTGCCGAATCAGCTCCGAGTACAGAAATAGCATACTCAGCCATCCGCACTCCTTCCAATTCGATATTTGGCGATAGTTGAAACGATGACTCCGACAGTAATGTCAGTCCGGCTTGAGTAGCGGCTGGAATCAACAAAGGTACGCCACTGTGGCACATCCGCGCTGAAGTAACAGCGGCAGACTCGCTCGTAAGCGGCCCTACAACGGCAGTTACAGATGACTTGTTAAGTTCGCCCATTATTCGAGCAGCGTCAATTGGATAACCCTTTGTATCATAAGGCACAAGTTGGACATCCTGACCAGTTTCCATCCGAAGCATTTCGGCGGCAATTACTGAACCGTTATAGATTTCTTCACCATAGGTTTGGAGGTTTCCCGACAAAGGGAGAAGCATCGCAATTTTAAGCATATCCTTCCGGATATCCATTTCTGATTGATATTGAATTGAGTCCAGCTTTTCACCGCATTCATCGATCAGAGTCTCTGCTATTGTTACCTGATCATGAGACAGCAAAATTGGAATCAGAGGTTTCGCCAAACGGCACTTCTTGCCACTCGGGAGCAAATCGAACTTTCTCTCGTCGATACTAATAACCCCCGCATTACGAAAAAGTGCGGTCAATGATTTAAGAAGCAGTCTATCAAGACGACTATCTCTGCTTTTACTATAAGCAACAAGATACTGATCAAGGGCGTGATTGATATCTCCTTTGCGATAATAGGCATTTGCAAGGAAAAAACAAGTATGGGCATATTGTGGTGAATTTGGGTATTTGGTTAAAAAATGACTGAATCCCGCAATGGCTTCACTAAACTCACCGAGGTAGTACTTCGCTTTAGCATGATAGAAAACAAATTTATCAAGGTCTTTAGATTGTGGGTATTGTCCCGCAAGGTGCTCAAAGACCGTAGCGGCATCCTTCCAATCGCCTTTTTGGAGCAGACGCTTTCCCTGAGCAAACTGTGAATTTGCTTCTTTAGGATTAATCTTATTGGAAACAGCAAATGAAGAAGCAGCGACAATCAAAATCAACAGAGCTACAGACCAAACAGCTACCAGCCATTGTCTATGCGAGATTTTAATTCCCTCCTGCTCGTAGTTACTGGGTTTGTCTTTATCCTTACGGCAACACTGATTGTTTTTTTTCAACAAGCCCATATAAAACGGCATCAAAGTGAATACTTACCGAAATCCTCAGGGTTAATTTTTTTGAGCCGTTCACGAAGCGATTCCGGATCAGTTGACATCTGGGACATACCTTCTGAGTCATCATTATCGATATTGAATAACTCCTCGTTAACGAAGATGGCTGCTCCGGTTTTTAGAGCTATCGCAATCGAGTCCGACGGGCGAGCATCCAGTTCGTATTTCTGCTCCCCATGCGCAAGATACAACCGAGCATAAAAAGTTTGCTCTTTTAACTCAGTGATTTCCACACGATCCACCTGAGCACTGATAGCAGAGATTATACTCTGAAGCAAATCATAAGTCATTGGACGTTTGGGCTTGACTCCGGAAAGCTCCATTGCAATACCCCAAGCTTCAGCGTGACCAATCCAGATTGGGAGCACCTTGTTTATACCTTTCGGAGACAGAATCACAACCGGAGAATTAGTCGTCATGTCCAACGCCAAACCATCTACTTTAACTTCAAGAAGTCCCATCCTACACTTTTTTCATTACCCACATCTTAAGATTGGCAATTACATCCTTCTCTACTTTTACTGGTACTGTATACACTCCGAGTACCTTAATTGGCGATTCCAACTGAATGGCTCTTTTGTCTATCGTAACGCCCTTAGCTTCAAGAAGCTCGGCAATATCAGCATTGGTCACCGATCCGAAGAGTTTATCTTCTTCACCAACAAGAACCTCAGTGGACAGCTCCAATTTTTCTATCCGATCTTTGACTATCTCGGCATGACGGCGAGCTTTCTTTTCACGAACTTCCTTTTGCCTTTGTATTTCACCAATCGCTTTGAGATTGGCTCTTGTTGCAGGAATAGCCATATTACGCGGGATTAGGTAGTTACGCCCATGACCGCTCTTGACTTCTACAGCCTCCCCGGCAGTGCCAATACCTTCAACATCCTCTCGCAAAATCACTTTCATAGTATATCCTTTCAAAATCGTATAGCAACAACTTTGTTTTTTACCTCAGTTCATGCAAGCGAAGCTTGCGCCAATCAGCAAAACTGTCGGCGAAACCCGCCAGAGCGATTGCTGACCCCAACACCAGCGAGAATGTTAAACTCACCAGTGGAGAAAGTAACAGCATAATATAAAACAATATTCGCATCAGCAATGATAACCGTATTTTCTTCAAATAATACTCCACCAACGCCAATCCTGCAACAGAATAAAATACTGCCAAAATCGCCAGTGCATTGTCGGCAATAAGCCTTAGAGACTCACCCCCCAGCAGTCTTAAGGCAGCAAATACTATAAGAATCGGCATCACTGAAAACGGTATTTTCCAATACATAAATGGTACCTGTTGAGGAGGTGCCAGTTTGTTTCTTTCAATCCAATAGATGAAAGCAACATAACCAACCGTGAACTGTACCGCCGTTCCGAGAAGCATCTCTGCAGGTATTAACCTCATTGCAATTCCAACTAACAACTGGAAAGATTCCAAACCCTTACGGATACGCTCCGGGCTTTCTCCGATTGCTGTAAGTTGCGTGCGGGCTTCCTCTACAAGCATCAGTGTTGTCTCATGTGCTGTGCTGAGAATATCTTGCCACAGCGGGAAGAATTGTACTATTGTCATAGCAAACAACACCGCCAGAGATATTCCAAACACAGTCCGTGGTCGGTAACCCCGAAGGGACATATACCCGGAAACAACACCACCGCCAAGCAATGCTCCCCATCCAGCAAGTGTCATCAAAAGTTGATTGGCTCCAATTAAAACACAACTTAACCCAATGGCTACAAATGCACCCACAAAAAGCCAAAGAGCTTGGCGTTCAAATGTCAGACGAGCTATTCCATAATATAAATACATAGCCAATACATAAGAAATCGGAGCAGCCATTATTGCTGGAAGTGTACCAGTTTTTTCAGAAGTACCGCCATAGAGAGTAACCGAATAAAGCAACATTGCCACTATGACAGGCGACGCATTTCCACATGTTGAACGCCAATTCTGTCTCCCGGTTGTATTTCCGAGAGCGTTATTAGCGAAAAGACTCACTTTCAAATGCCAAAATTGCCATTATTCTCGCTCGCTTAATAGCAGTGGTGAGTTTCCGCTGATGTTTCGCACAGTTACCTGAAATACGTCGTGGTATCATCTTGCCACGTTCATTGATAAACCGTCGAAGCAGACGTTCGTCCTTGTAATCCGGGGCCTCAATTTTATTCTCACAGAAATAACAAAATTTCCTTCTTCTCATATTCTCACTTTTTCCTTTTCAAGTATGGGATTTTCTTCAATTATCATCGATATTTTGATAGTTACCTTTTACAAGCTTTAACCGCCAGTTCACACCCGAATTTCATTACAGTTCCTCTTCCTGCTCTGGGTATTCATCCGACAGCGAAGAGTCACTAGTAGTTTTCTTCTCTGGTTCTTCTTTCTGCTCAGGTTCCTCGGTGGGTGTAGACTCTTCAACGGGAGCTGTTTCTTCACTGATGTCAGGCTTCTCGACAGGAGTCGGTTCGTCTGTAACAGGTTTTGTCTCCGGAGTATCGTTTTTATTTTCCGCTTCCTCGGCTGGAGTCGGTTTTTCTTCTACGGGTTTGTCAGCTGGAGTTTCAGCTGCAGGTTCTGATTCTTTTTCGATTTTGGGACGGCGATGCGCAGGTTCTTTCGAAATTGCAGGTTTCGAATAAAAGTCATCTGACTTATTATCCTCGTCTTTCCTGAGCAGCTTTTCTAAATTACCTTCGAAAAGAATTGTGAGATGACGGAGATACTCTTCACCAAATTTGAAATGATGATCCAATCGAGACAGTATTTTAGGTGTGCCTTCATATACAAACGAGGTATAGTAACCCTGAGTCAGTTTTTTGATTTCATAAGCAAGTCTGCGAGTACCTATTCGGTTCTCATGCAAAATCTTTCCACCACCACCGGTAATGATGTCGGAAACCGACACAACATGTTTGTCAATAGTACTGTCATCTGTTTGAGGGTTAATTAAGAACGTGGTTTCATACACGCGCATGAAATATCCTCCCTTCGGACGTTGATCGTTAACTCAAACGGCTTAGCCAAAAATACGCATCAGCTAAGCAGGGTCAGCATTATATTTGTTCATTGCTTCTTCAAAGCAATTATTTATTATAAGAAACACCGCCTCGGCTGCATTGTCAAGCATTTCCTTCCGATATTTCTTTTCCTCTGTATTGAACTTTCCCAATACAAAATCAACACTATTCATAGTATCGGGTATTGGACCGATTCCCAAACGCAGTCTTGGAAAATTTTTCGTCCCAATCGTTTGAACGATTGACTCCAATCCATTGTGCCCACCATCACTACCAGAGTACCGAAGTCGAAGCTTCCCTAAAGGGAGATTAAAATCATCAACTATAACCAGCATCTGCTCCGGCAGTAAGCTCATCTCCTCCAGCAATTTATCGGCAGCCAGCCCCGAGCGGTTCATAAAAGTCTTTGGCCAAGCCAGCGCAAACTGATGGTCAGTCTCATTAACATCAAGAATATCATAGAATTCTGCCTGCCTTTGGATAGTGTTGACCTGTTTGTCCCGTATCAATATATCAGCTACTCGATATAGTACGTCAAACCCAACATTGTGACGGGTATTATTGTATTGACGGCCTATATTCCCAAGGCCAAGAATTAGCGATATCATAAGCAGGCAAAGATACTCGCAAAGCAGAAAAAGTCAAGAAAAGTGAAATCAGCAGGGCTTCCAACCGTGTCTACCGACAGGCAGGAAAATACAGGGACTGACCCGCCTGTCGGCGCACAGGAAATGGAGTGTTGCAATGAAGGTAGATACAACCGGCCCGCCTGTCGGCGCACAGGT
>JAYEIF010000060.1:0-14769 GCA_034659895.1 Candidatus Zixiibacteriota bacterium | reverse complement strand
AGCAGGGCTTCCAACCGTGTCTACCGACAGGCAGGAAAATACAGGGACTGACCCGCCTGTCGGCGCACAGGAAATGGAGTGTTGCAATGAAGGTAGATACAACCGGCCCGCCTGTCGGCGCACAGGTAAGGTAACTCACTCAGAACTGAAGGCATCGAGTGGGATATCTCAATCCCGCCTGTCGGCGCACAGGTTCACCAACCCTCCGCCATCCGCAAGAGCGGATTTTGGGTTGAGTACCAAAGCAAGCCTCAATGGATTTGTCATACCAGCGAACGCTGGTATCCAGTAAGTCAGTCCCTCGACTCCGCTCGGAATGAAACAATAGTAACAGTAGCAAAATGGCAGATTTGTCTTCAAATCTGCCATTTCAATTGCATAATAACGAATTGTTCAGCAATCCTTACTTAAAACAAAATAATATTAAATTCCCTTCACGCCTGTCGGCGCACAGGTTTCTCGGTCATTTAGAATCCTGCCACGAGTTGCAGGTAGTTTTGGTTGTTGTCGCTGTTTTCATTGTCAATCTGAGTCTCGAAACGAACTTCAATGTTCTCTACTACGCTGTAACCAGCGCCAACTGAGTAGCGGTTGCACCAGTCTGCTCCGTCAGGCTGGAAAGAATCATAGCGGCCAACAAGGAAAGTTCTATCGAAGTTGTAGATACCCTGAAAGTAATAACCGGCGTTGTCTTCCTGCTCGATGGAACGGTTAAGCGAATGAGCGATATATTCACCCTTGAAATCAAACTGATTCATGGACCACTGAACATCACCACCATACATAGCCATCTCATTTTCGTTTGATTCATTGATTCCAACAGCGAAGGAACCGCCGAATTCAAAGTTGGGAACAGGGGTTATCCCAACACGACCACCAAAAGCATTTGCGGGTGTAGTGTTGACTTCATCTCCAACATCAACACCGAGACTCAGACTCTGGGCAGCGTCGCTCACCATGCACGAGGATTCAAAGCCATTAACACCGAAGACAACAAGGTTCCATGATGGAGAAGTGGCATTGAGTCTAACGCCAAAGTCATTCCAACCATCATGTGTAAGATCCACAGCCAATGGTGAAGTTACCAGTTTTCTGTCGATTGACGGATACACATTATAGTCAATTCCAAAAGGGACATCGAACTGACCGGCGGTAACATCAACCGATGAGAAGAAGCTGTTTTCGCTTTTCCATACATTCAGACCGATTTCAGCTTCGCCCAGCTCAAAGACAGCATCTTCATTATTATATGCAATTGCCACAGCAATGGACGATCTTTCTGATAATTCGTTCTCGATATCAACCTCGGCCTGACCAAGACCGAACTCGTTCTGGTCATTTTGGGAACTCTGATACGTGCTGATTACGTCGACGAATCCCGAGATGTCCAGCTCGGAACCCAATGCGGATCCACCCATGATCAAGCAGATGACCAGGATCCCACTTGCACAAATACGGAATGTGTTCATAAGAACATTCCTCCTTTTAGTGTTAGCGTGTCTCACGCCATTAATATGGTTTGTGTAAACTTTTTTTACACTTTTCCATTTAGCTTCCTACTTACTATTAACTATCGACTTGAGAGCCCTTGCCTTAACACTAATCTTAAAAGTCATAATAAAAATATTTCTGTGGGAAATTTATCTTTCAAACGTACTAATTCTCTGTGTTTATGATGTTTGTTGGAATAGAAGAATTCCAAGGGAAGTTGTCAGAACCACAACCCGCCTTAGGCGGACTAAACAGACAATGTCTGCTGGATTCCTGCGTCCGCAGGAATGACAATGCAGAACAAGTTTTATCTCAAGTAGAAGCTTTTCCTATTTCGAATGGAAATTTATCTCATCCCGAGCGGAAATTTATCTCATCCCGAGCGGAGATTTGTTTCATCCCGAGCGGAGTCGAGGGACGGATGACACAAGATTACTCGCTACACAAATTTGAGATTGTAGTTCATAGTAACGAATTATTCAGCAAGCCATAAGTAAGTTGTCATCGTTGCAGTATTAACGCTGTGCATTTATTGAAGAACATCCGTGTTGAACAACGCAATTAAATTGTTATCATCATTGTATTTAACGATACTTTTCCCTTGACATACGTTGTTTAATTTATTGTTATGTAAACGACCAGTAACTTTAAAGGAGAATGCTGTATGAAAAAAACAAAGAAAGCACCCTCCAAAAGGAAACCAACTTCCAAGAAAAAGGCAGCACCGAAGAGTAAGGTTAAGGTCAAAAGGAAAGTGACCAAAACCAAAAAGATTCGTTGTGCTGCAAAGACAGCCGCTGGTAAACGGTGTAAACGCTTTACTGACGGAAAGAGCAAGTACTGTTCAGTTCACAAGAAGAAAAGATAGGTTGGAAGCCTTTTGCTCTGGAAAACGCGGTTATCAACAACCGCGTTTTTTTATTGGAATAATTACAACTACTATATTTGACATTTGACTAACGCCGTAATGATTACTATTATTAACAGTGATGGTTAAACACTTTTATAAAAGTTTATGGGCTTGCATCATCATTGCCGCCCTTGCTCTGATGATTTGTAATTGTTCGAGTCGGTACCGGTTAAACTTGTATCTGACTACTAATGCCGAGAGAACCAAAGTCGATGTTGAAAATGCGCGTTACATTCCGGGGGTAATTCTTGTGGATCCACAAGCCGATGAAAAAGTCGTATCAGGTGATAGTAGTGTTATCATCATGAACATGGGTTTTCGCGGTAACGCAATATCCAACTTTACAAGTCTCGGCATTAAATTCGATGAGTACGTAAAGTATCGACTCTATCTACAGCTCCACGGCAAACCTGATACTACAACTACCATATTGAAGGAAAACTCATATTTGTGGTTGCTTAAGCACTATGAGTTGGAATCAAGAGACAAGTTGTTTTTGCCTGTTTCCGGCACATGTGCCATTGACTCAGTGAGTTCACACAAAATGTATGGCACAATCGATGGACATTTCGAGAATGCCAAAGGCGCTACAGTCAAGATTGATGGTCGATTTAAGGTGAAAATGTAGATAATTGTACCGCTGTGGCTCATGCTTTAGGGCCATACCTAAAGAAATAACTGAGCTTTCATTTTACAATACTTTATTCCATTGCAGAGCTTTACCTCTAACAATTTTTGTTGGACACCACTTGAAAATTCATTATATTCAACCTCTTTGATGTTCAACAACTTAGCTTTGGCTAAAATGCGAAAGCTAATATCAGTCGAAGGAACAAAATAGTATTGTTATGCGACTTCGTTTGCCACAGCGTTTTGATTACACCAATGCAATTATTGCCGGTCTGGTGTGGATTGTCTCGCTTGTCATTTACAATCTGACCAAAGCTCCCACCTTCTCTTTTTGGGACTGCGGCGAATTTGTTGCCGCCTCTCACATTCTGGGTGTTCCTCATCCTCCCGGAACACCGCTATATATTCTTTTTGGCCGCATTTTCAGTGTTATCCCTTTATGGTCTGACATTTCCGTACGCATTAATATGCTCTCTGCTGTCTGTTCATCATTAACAGCTCTTTTTGGATATCTAATTATTGTGCGCCTGTTGCGAGTGTGGTTCGAATTTGATGGAAACCTATACACCAAAGTGCTCGTTTATGCCGGTGGCTCTGCGGGAGCTTTAATAGCCGCATTCGGACTGACAAACTGGAATAACTCGGTCGAGGCTGAGGTATACGGAATGGCAATGATGTTCACTATGGCTATTGTGTGGCTGACTTTGATTTACTATGAACATCGAGAGACAAACTTTGGTTACGCCATAATGGCGCTTATCGTCTACCTCGGTATTTTGGGGATTGGCGTGCACATGACGGTATTTGTGGCAATGTTTGTTGCTGGCTTGTTTTTTATCATCAAGAAGTCATCAAGCACAGGAACTTGGTTCGCAGTTGCTGTTTTTATTCTTTTTGAACTCTATCTGATTTTTGCTCTGTCGTCGCGCCCGAATGAGATTCCATACTATATCCCTGTTATGATTATTGCTGTGCTGTATTTCTTCTATATGTTCTCATACGAACGGGTACCGCGAATGCAACTTCTCATTGGCGCAGGATTCCTACTGGCATCATTACCGCTCTTTGGGCTGGCTGTTAGCAATATCGGAGGAACTCCAGAAAATGAAACCATATCAAGCGGAATAAGCGTTTTAAGTCTCATAGGTTATTCGGTGTTAGTGTTGATGACAATCTGGGCGGTTGTAATTTTAATGCGGTGGGTTTTGAAACGCAATCAAACACTTGCCGCAAGTCGTATGTTGGTTCCTGCATGGTTTGTGATTGCTGCTGTGGTTGCGATTTTTCTATTGCATTTTTCAAAAGGGCTGACACCATTTCTAATACTCTCTGCTATTGCAGTGCTGCTTCTTCTTTATTTCATGCGCAACCGAATAAATTGGTCGGTTCTGATTGTGCTTGCCGCCATATCACTAATCGTAGTAGGATTGAAAGTGTTCTTTTATGGTATTCTTGTAGCGTTGTTGTTGATTATTTGTCTCGGACTTGCTCGAAAGCTGCCAGATTGGAAGCCAGCATTGGCATTGCTGTTATTTGCGGTTATTGGTTTCTCGGTGCATTTGTTTGTGCCAATTCGCTCTTCCCTTAATCCAAATATCAATGAGAATAACCCTTCTCAGAGTGTTGCTTCCACAATTAGTTTTCTCGAACGAAAACAGTATGGCTCGCAGAACATGCTCGAGCGAATGTTTAAACGGCGCGGGGAATGGATTAACCAGTTTGGTGATTTTCGACGCATGGGCTTCTGGCACTTTTTCAAAGATCAGTATGGTGTTACCGGTCCTGCGTCAATAGTACTGGTCTTTGTGGGTATTCTTGGAATATGGGAGATGATACGCCGAAAACCGAAATTCGGACTGCCATTTTTATTATTGCTTTTGCTTCTCTCAGTAGGCTTGATTTTTTATATGAACTTCGCCGATGGAACTCGTCAACTTTCTTCAGGACGAGATTATCTTGAAGTTCGCAACCGCGACTACTTTTTTACACCGGCTTTTATTTTATTTGGGTTCGCTATTGGAATTGGACTCTCAGTTTTGGTTCAAACGATTCGAAAAAGTACCGAGAGACTCTCATCCGTCCCCAGAAAAGCAATTCTGAGCTTGTCGTTATTGTTATTTCTAACACCTGTGATTACTCTGGCAAACAATTACCATTTCTGTGACAGGTCAAAGAATTTTGTCCCATACGATTACGGAAGAAACCTCTTGGAATCCACACCGCACAACGGGATACTATTCACGCACGGCGATAATGATACGTTCCCCCTGTGGTGTTTGCAGGAAGTGTATGGGGTCCGCAATGATGTGCGTGTTATCAATCTCTCTTTGGCTAACACCCGCTGGTACATAAAGCAAGTGCAGTCCAATATAGGAATTGATCTCGGTTGGACTGATTCCCAGATTGACAATCTCAGACCTATACGAACAAGAGACGGACGTTATTTCAGATTTCAGGACTTGGTAATGGATGCTGTTATTGATAACTATGCGCAGAAGGAAGCGGTTTGTTTTTCAGTAACAGTCGGCCCCGGAACACGACGTTATCATGCTCGCAGTATCGATTCAATGTTACGTCTCAAGGGGATGGTATGGCAGGTATCTGAAACAAAGCATCCGCTTGAGGTTGATGTCGAAGAAAGCATTGACTTTTTCCTTAACCCAGACCGTTTTCGGGCGCGTGGTGTTAATGATACAACAATCTATATGGATGAAACTACTACACGTTTGACGCGGAATTATGGTAACGCTTTCCTGATGATAGCAGATACTTTGCGCAAAGCCGGCAATCTCGAAAAGGCTGCTGAATTGGCAAAAGCGGCGATTGAACAAATTCCTCATGCAGGAGACCCTGTTGAGTTTCTTGCAATTTTGTATGAGGAACAGGTAAAGCCAACAGAGTTGCGCAAACTTATCGATAACACATGGTCTGGAGATCGCCAGAAA
Organism: Candidatus Zixiibacteriota bacterium; assembly: GCA_034659895.1. GTDB lineage: Bacteria > Zixibacteria > MSB-5A5 > GN15 > FEB-12 > B120-G9. Next base: position 8,793 of record JAYEIF010000060.1, on the reverse strand, counting down.
CTCAATATTATACTGGCAAGAACCTATCGCAAGGATGGCAATGATTCGATGGCAGAGGATGTTCTTCGGACAGTGTTAGAAGACAACCCTTCCTATCGTATGGCTTTTAAGGAATTGATTAAACTATATTACGAGAACAAACGTGTCGATAATATGTCTCGATTGATGCAAACCTGGCTTCGGTTTAATCCAAATGACAGGCAGGTTAAAGAGATGCTTAAAGAATTTAAGAGCAACATTCGTTCCATGTCTCCAAATAACAGGACTACTCAATGAAGATTCTGGCGCTCAACTGGAATGACCTCAAAAATCCCTATGGCGGCGGAGCTGAAGTTCACCTTGAGGAATTACTCAGACGGTTGGTTACTTATGGCCACGAAGTAACTCTTTTTTGCTCTGGTTTTCGCAACTGCAAACCGGAGGAGACAATAGAAGGAATCAAAATAATCAGACGCGGCAATCGTTTCAACTTTAATTTGGTTGCTCCTTTTCACCTTAGGCGGTTGGTCAAAGAAAATAGTTTTGATATTCTCATAGAGGACATCAACAAAATACCCTTTTATACACCGCTGTTTCTCAAACTGCAAACGCTGGTAGTTGTCCCTCACCTGTTCGCAACTACTGTATTTCAGGAAATAAACTTCATACTCGGGTTATACATCTATCTCGCCGAACGTCCGCTTGTCCCTGTTTATCGCGGGCATCCTTTCAATGTAATATCAGAATCAACCGCAAATGATTTAGTAAATCGTGGAATCCCTCGTGATGATATATCTGTCATCCACTGCGGCATCAATAGAGATCTTTATGCTTATGATCCTAACATCCACAAATACGAACGTCCGACAGTATTATACCTTGGACGCATCAAGAAATACAAATGCGTGCAGGATCTGATCCATGCTTTCAGTATCGTAAGAAAACGAGTCGATGGCGCCCGTTTGATGATTGTTGGATCTGGTGATTATCTTGAAACACTTCAGAATCTGGCTAATAGTCTTGGGCTTACTGATGATATTGAATTTCCGGGTTTTGTTTCGGTAGAGAATAAAGTTGACAGAATGAGACGCTCTCATGTGGCGGTGCTTCCATCGCTAAAAGAAGGCTGGGGACTGACAAATATCGAGTCCAACTCTGTCGGAACTCCAGCTGTTGCTGCAAATGTGCCGGGACTTCAGGATTCCGTGCAGGATGGCGTAACCGGTTATCTTTACCAACACGGAGACATCAATGAGCTCGCTGACAGGATTACGACCATCTTAACCGATGAATCCCTTCAGGAAACTCTGCGTCATGGCGCTCTTAAATGGGCGGCGCGGTTCAACTGGGATAATGCGGCAAAGGAATTTGAGAAACTGATACTAACAATGGTAAAGGATCCAGAATGACACTGCAAAAGAAAAAGTTTCTCTATGTAATTATTGGCATTGGCATCTCGGTATTATTACTATTTTTGTTGTTTAGGAACATTGATTTCTCTGATCTGGGAAATGCTCTAAAAGGTGCAAACTATCTCTGGCTAATTCCGAATATAGCGCTTATTGTTCTGACAATGTATCAACGGGCTTACCGTTGGAAGGCTATGGTAGAACCAATTGACCATGTGACTTTCCCTCGATTGCTTGGGGCAACCTGTATCGGCTTTATGGCAAATAATGTCCTTCCGCTGAGACTTGGTGAATTTGTGCGAGCTTACTCGCTGGCATCCCGTGAGAAATACATAACAAAGTCTGCTTCACTGGCAACAATCTTCGTGGAACGAATGGTGTTTGATCTTGTTGTGCTGTTGCTGATCTTTGGCGCAATTCTGTATTTTTCAGACCTGTCACTCGACCCAAATATGATACAAGGGCTAAACATTGCTGTAGGTATTGCACTCATTGGCATAATGTTCATTCTGATTCTTGCGCTCAAGCCTACACAAACCGGGAATCTAATGACGCGTTATCTATTCTTTTTACCCGATAAAGCAAAGGTGTCCCTTGAGAGCATCATATTAAAGTTCTCACACGGGCTTGATTTTCTCTCCAATATCCGCAGTGTAACATCTGTTGCGGTTCAAACCATTTTGATATGGCTGCTTATGGGAGTTTCAAACATATTTGTGTTTAAGGCATTCGGACTCGACCTGCCTATTGACGCCGCTTTCGTCGTCCTTGTCGTAGTTTCTATATCTATACTGATTCCCTCGTCACCCGGTTTTGTCGGTGTTTATCACGCAGGAGCAGTGTGGGCTATGATGAGATACGGTGTTCCCAAAGCAGACGCTCTTTCCTGTGCCCTTGTACTCCATGCGGCTCAATACATCGTGGTAACACTGATGGGGTTTTACTTCCTCAAGAAAGAACACCTTTCGCTCAAACGGCTCGAAGAAGAGGCTACTGACAGTGAGGAAGGCGTGTAAACCCTTTGGGTTGTTAACCCATCGGGTTGTTAACCTATCAGGTTGTTAACCCACCGGGTTGTTAACCCACAGGGTTGTTCATGTTGTTTCAAAAAGTACGTTCTATCTGTTTCATTATACATTGTTTATAGTTAAAATACTGTATCATGCAAAGACGTACATTCAGACGAGCAATTTTTCTCGCCCTGGCACTGTCTCTGATAATAAGGGTGGGGTTTCTCGCTTTTGGCGATGTGCTACCGGTGATGTGGGATGCCCGCCGGTATGTAGCTGCCGGACTTGGACTGATCTCACTGGTTGACCACTCTGTTTCTCAGGAAGTTACTTCCGAGCGTCAGGATCGTTACCGCTTCAAGTATTACTATGACGAATACATTCAGGGAGAGAAAATTGAGTGGCTATCATATACACCACACACACTTACTCAGGCGCGGGAGGAGCTGTTTTTCAGTGGACCACTGTATCCATTTTTCATTTCTCTCATTTTCTATCTGGCGCCGCTGGCTGATTTTACATTTGTGCGGTTGCTTGGCATCCTGTTCGACCTCGGCGCAAATCTACTTTTAATTTTGGTGGGCATACGATTGGCAGGACGTCTTCCCGCATTGTTGGCTGGTTTGGCATACGCTGTGTATTTCCCTTTTGTTTTGTCCTCCTCTATGATTTTGTTAGACACTTCCACCATATTCTGGACACTGCTAACGCTTTACTTTCTTATACGAGCCGTAGAAAATAACAGTAAATGGTTTCTATTATGGGCAGGCTTGATATCCGGGTTACTTGTACTTAACAAACCAACAGCTATGCTTCTTGCTGTGCCGCTGGTAGCCGGTTTGTTTTTCTATGTACGCAAAAAATGGCCTCTCGTAGCTTTTCTCAAACGAATGCTGTGGTATGTGGCCCCCTTAGCTGTAATCGTATCAGGTTGGGTTACAGTAACATCTGCCTACTATGGTCAGTTAGCTGTTAGAGATCCCGGATATGCAGCTTCCAATCTCAGACAGTCAACATCCATCAAATTCGAGGGATATGACCTTGACAAAGTAAAGGATAATTTCTGGACACGTTCCATTACAGAGAACATACTTGCTAATCCTGTCGGCTATATGGGACTTCTCGTCAAAAAGTTCGATCGTTTATGGCATCGTCCATTCAACGATTTCAAGCGTTCGTTCATATTGTCATACCAAGGGATCGAAGTTATGCATCTGTTGCTCGTCGTTTTTGGTCTGGCAGGGTTGTTGCTGTTGTCACGATTGAATTTCGGATTGGCGGCTTGGATGGTATTCATCATAGGCTACTATACAGTCATCCATCTTATTTTTCACTCTCTTTCGAGATACAATCTCAACGCAATGCCGATGGTTCTTCTGACTGCAGGTTACTTCGTGGCTTTTCTATGGAGCAGTTGGCGACAAGATATTTCCAAAAAGAGCAAGCAATTTGCAGGAGCAATAATTCTATTGATTCTTGCATGGCAGTTGGAACCAAATTGGATTAATACCATCTTCAGCACTGGTATCAGCTACGGATTGGTAATATTCTGTTTGATTTTGAAATCTACTCTATTAGCACTGGGTTTATTCTGGTTGTGGAGAATGCTTAAATACGATAGTCATCCTCGCGGCAAGTTACTCATGGTACTCGGCAGCACAGTAATCATCTCCGTAACTGGATGGACAATGACACTCGCCCGTGACAATTGGGCTGAGTTCGAATGCAAACTAACCAGCTCCCAAATGAAAGCAGGAACAAGACTGTATCTGAAAGAAATACCTGATGCAGATGAAGGGGATATACTTGCGGCGGTAGTCGATATTAATACCTCCTCTGACCCGGGCACATCATTTATTCTTTCGGTTGGCAATCAACAATGGCAACTAACTTGGAACAGCGAACGTCTGAAAAAGTTATTCTACATAAAACCTACCTACCAATATTATGCGCAACTAATTCCTATGGTTCCGAATGCGTTCCGTCAATACGTAATCTTGCCGGTTGCGGATTCCCTTCTGAGATGGAAACTGAACCATAATGGCTATATCGATATTCAGGTTTTTCTTGACAGTGAACAACAAATTGAAGGGAGTGAACTGTCGTTATGGGGAAACTATCCTCGAACTAATGAGCGTATATACATCCCCAGAATGCGTTTCACCAATGCCAATGCTACCAGTATCGAAAGGTTTGTCCACGAAAACGATCCACGCATCAGCTTTCCTGTAAAATACCTGTCTGATTCTGCGATTTCGTATTATATTCCTTTTGATGGTCAGGATATTGCCGTTGGCAAAGACCTCTCGCCTGCACCGGGAATGCAGTCGGGACGTTACAATATGTTTCTGGTGTGTATAAAGCAAGATGGCAGTTTCTTGATTTACTAAAAATGTATTATGAAAGGATAAGTGACTATGAACATTGGAGTTATTGGCTATGGCTATTGGGGACCAAATCTGGTTCGGAACTTTAATGCACTTGATGGTGTCAGTGTTACCGCTGTATGTGACACACAACCTGAACGTTTGAATGTTGTACGACGAATGTTTCCTTCTGTTGATGTCCTGACTTCAAATGATAACGATATTCTAAAATCAACCGAGATTGATGCCGTTGTTATTGTCACACCAGTATCGACACACTTTTCGCTTGCATGGGAAGCTCTGTCTAATGGTAAACATATATTTGTGGAGAAACCATTCACTGCAACTGTTGAGCAGGCAGAGCGGCTGATAGAGTTGGCTGAGAAAAAGAACCTGCGCATAATGGTCGACCATACCTTTCTCTATACCGGCGCTGTGGAGACGATTAAGAAGTATATCGATGCTGGCGACCTTGGAGATTTGTACTATTTTGATTCCGTTCGTGTCAACTTAGGTTTATTTCAACACGATGTAAACGTTATATGGGATCTTGCTCCACATGATGTTTCTATTATGGATTATTTGTTGAACCGCTCTCCACAAGCTGTAACTGCAACTGGTGTCGCTCATTTTGATTCCGATATTGAGAACATTGCTTATGTGTCAACTTTCTATGACAACAATCTTCTCGGACATATCCATGTCAACTGGTTGGCGCCCGTGAAGGTGCGCAAGACGCTGGTTTCCGGATCGAAAAAAATGATTATCTATGATGATACTGAACCCCACGAGAAAATTAAAATTTATGACAACGGCGTCGAAATCGCTCCTGACAAGGATCAGATTTACAATTACCTTATCCAGTATCGAACAGGAGATATGCTATCGCCAAAAGTTGACCTGACAGAAGCGCTTGTGAAAGTAACAGGTGAATTCCAGAGCGCCATCAACGAAAACCGCCCGCCGCGTACTGATGGCCATGCTGGTCTGCGAGTGGTACAAATCCTCGAGGCAGCCACGAAATCGCTCCGTTCCGATGGCAAATTGGTTGAATTGAAATAAAGTAAGATGTCGAAAAGAAAATTCTTCACCCACGATACAGCTATTGTTGAGACAATCAACATCGGCAAAGGCACTCGAATCTGGGCGTTCTGTAATATACAGAAAGACGCCGATATTGGCTCTGAGTGTAATATCTGCGACCATTGTTTTATCGAAAGCGGAGCCGTTGTTGGCAATAGTGTAACAATCAAAAACGGTGTGTCAGTATGGGATGGGGTTACTATTGAAGACGATGTTTTCATTGGTCCAAATGCTATTTTTACAAACGACATTCATCCACGAAGCAAGGCTTATCGTTCAGTCTATGACAAAACGTTAATCCGTCAGGGAGCAACAATTGGCGCTGGAGCTACTATTATAGCCGGCAATATGATAGGCAAATGGGCTTTTATTGGCGCAGGTACTGTTGTAACAAAAGATGTTCCGGACTACGGTTTGTGGTATGGCAATCCCGCCCGACCGATAGGTTATGTTTGCAAGTGCGGACAACGACTTATCTTCGAAAATATCGGAGCGGACACCGCCGATAAAACTCGCAGTATTACTTGTGCCTGCGGGTTAAAATATACGATGGTAAATGGACAGGTTATCTGCAATTCATAATGCAACCAAAATTATCAGCCAAAACTCTCGTTGTTGTTCTAACCTATAATGAAGGGGAAAAACTCCGCACACTGGTTCAACGGTTTTCATCCGATCGGGAATATGATTTACTTTTCATTGACGATGGCTCCACTGATAGATCGACTGAATTTTTAGTTAATGAGGGATACAAAGTCATCCGTCACAATGAAAACTGCGGTGTCGGGGTTGGTATTCGTTCGGCTGTGGGATATTGCCGCGACCATGACTATGATGTGATTGTAGTAATGGCAGGTAACGGAAAAATGATGCCGGAGGAAATCCCGCGGTTGATAGAGCCGATTAAGCAAGAGAAAGCTGATTATGTTCAGGGTTCACGTTATTTGGCTGGTGGACAAAGTCCTAATCTTCCCCGTTTTCGAAATCTTGCTATCCGACTTTTCACCAGTTTGATTAATCTCTTTATTGGATTTCGTGGAACCGACATTACCTGTGGATTCCGCTCTTATCGTATTGCAATACTCGATGATCCTGAGGTTAATATCAATCAAGACTGGCTCGGTCGATATGAGATGGAGTATTACATTCACTACAAAGCAATCACTCGCGGGTATAGGGTAGTTGAAGCTCCGGTGTCAATGCTTTATCCTGAAAATCACAAGAATTACTCCAAAATTAAGCCCTTAGTTGGTTGGTGGTCAATGCTCCGACCGTGGGTATTTCTAATCCTTAAAATCAAAAAATAGAGTTTGCTTGTCTCACAATGTGAATCTGGTAAAGCAAATATAATAATGCACAGTTTAGCGGCTTGTGATGTTAAACTTGACACTTCATTGAGACTCGGATACTTTTTCTTGAGAGTGGAGTGATTACTTATGAAAAAGATTCTCTTAGCTTTAGCATTATTGGTTATCCTTGTTGTCATTGCCTTTATTAAAACCGAAAGGCAAGACAAACAAGCACAGAACGCTTACAACAATGGTTTACAAAAAGGCAATAAAGGTCTTAATCAATCACTTAATGAAGCCGACTCGCTTCGCTATTATATTGGGCAACAAGAGGTTGCGTTCGCAGATTCGCTGATGTCAAAAAAACAAATCTATCAACATAAAGCAGATTCACTCTCTGAGAAGATTGACTCAATGGCATTGGCATTGGAACAGTCAAACTTGCAAAAAGAACAGAAAAAACCCAAGCAGGAGACAAGCAGTTCTGCTTCAGTCAGTAAGAAAAGCAAACCTAAGAAACCCTCTCGGCATGAGCAGATACTAACAGCTTACAAGAAGCGATATGAAACATTATCACACGATTTGTCCCCTCGTGAGAAACATATTGCAATAGCTGAAATCAGAAAGGAAACGGCAAGTGATTTCAAAATCACAATCGCTGAGCTAAATAGGATTCGGAATAAGAATAATATAAACTACTGAGGATTTGGTATGTGATGCTGTCGCAAGAATTTGAGTTTGCCGAAATTATGGTGGATAAACTGTTACTGGAATCATTTTCCAATGAACAGTCACCATACTATGTAGAAAAGGTGAAAAAACCTTCCCACAAAAACCTGAATCGGTACCGTTATAGACTCAAATGGCACATTGGCCACTCACTCTCGAAACGTCAGAAGCAGGTCATAGAGTACTACCTTAAAGGCAATACAGAACGCAGTATAGCAAAATCTCTAGGGATAACCCAACAGGTCGTTCACATTTATAAGCACCGTGCAATCAAGAAGTTACAGGAACGACTGTCAACATAAGTGTATGTCAAAAGACTTATTAATGAAGGGGAACATTGTTCCTCAAGTGTCAGGTAGCACCTTTTGTGTATGAAAAGGTAGTTTAATGTCAAGTGTGTGATTGTAAGGAGGTGATATCTCTAAAACGCACAACCCCTATTTTATTTACCTCATACCGCCTTTATATTGCTATGTTATTTAACCTTGCGGTTGAGGGGGACCGAAAAAACATAGGGAGTTGAGTCATGCCAAAGAGGAAAATCAAAAGGAAGTTCGCATCTCTGGGTGAGAAAAATTACTGGCATCCTTATAGCTTGCAGATGCTTCAGCCATCTAAGTTCACTATTGTGGTTGGAAAAATTCTCAGAGGGCGTTACTCGCTGGTTTCGGAGCGTATTGATCGAAGATTACAGCAGAGACTGTAACTGAAGAGATATCCCTGATGCGTTCCTACCAGAAGAAATCTGGTATCAAACTACCAAATCAGACAGGATTCACATAATATGTGGGTCCTGTTTTTTTATAGGGTCTGCTGAATAAAGTACCTGTCCGCTCGACAGGCGGGTAAGTTCTTTGTTCATAAATAGATAAGCATGTTTTGTATTGTTTCAAGTGAAAGGGTTTTGTTATAAATAGCTTAAAAGGCT
>JAYEIF010000059.1:0-4532 GCA_034659895.1 Candidatus Zixiibacteriota bacterium | reverse complement strand
TCTATTTAAACAGGCTTAACTAAGAATAATATCCCTAAGCCTGCAATAATACATATAAAAACGATATCCAACATATTTTCTGCTTTTTCATGATGGATTTTTGACAATAAACCAGGACCCAAAAAACCACCAATGCTCGTTCCAAGACCAAGCAGGATAACAACCTCCCAATTTATATCAGCCGTTGGAAGGTGCCATAAGAGACCGGATAGGGCTTTGAAAAACAGAATAAAAACGGACGTACCAACAATTATTTTGGGTCTAACTTTGATTAAATAGAACCCAACTATTAAAGTCGCTACACCACTTACCCCAAAAATTCCCGTAAATGTTCCTGAAACCAAACCAATAATAAATATCATTATAGCAAGAAAATAACCATGCTCAAAAAGATTGTCTAAAACGCAAGCTACGTGTGGAAATTCTTTACTTAAAGCTTTCCGCTTCTTGTCTTTTATCTCCAAATACATTGGAAAAATCATAATAAGCATTAGTACACCAAATGCTCTTTCTAAAATTGATTCAGGAGAAATTGTAGAGATGTATGTCCCGAGTCCTGTTCCTATTAAAGCACCAAGAACTGCAATAGCAGCCCCTTTTAACTGTACATTCCCGTGTCTATAATGCGAAATAGAGCCAACAAAGCTCGTGATAACCATTGTTGCTAAAGATATTGGGACTGCTTCCCTTAAGGTACAACCAAGAAAGAACATCAAAAGAGGAATGTAAACTGCACCGCCACCACCGCCAATAAAGGTTACCATCACTCCCACGAAAATGCCTAAAATTGGCAGCAAAAACATCGATAATTCCACTGTAACTCCTTTCTAATACAGCATAATATCTTAAAACAAATTATAAAAATAGTGGTTCCATAAAAACTACAAAAAACATCTTGTTGTGCAGGGAAATAGTAAAAATCCGCTGATGAGTTTAGCGTGCAGGAATGCTACTCAGAATGACAAAAGCGATATTCCATTACCTCTGTTCCAAAATAGAAAAAGTTGTATTGCCATACTTACGCTGTTGCAGGACAGGGAAGTTATGGAAGTCGATTTTTTTGGTCTCGGATGTATCGTGCTGACAAACAATTATCCCATCCTTCGATAACAAGGGATGCTCGCCGAGGGCAGACAGGGTTTTATCAATCATGCCCTGATATTGCGGCGGTGCCATCATTATGACATCGAACAACTCGCCGTTAGGTTCGAGACGCTTAATTGCATCAAAAACATCTTCACAGTGACAGAGCAATTTCTTATCAACCCCATACTGCTCTGCTATGTCATTAATTGCCGAAGCAAGCAGTGGCTCCAGCTCAATCCCAACAGCTTTTTCAGTTCCTCTCGAAACAGCCTCAAACAGATATGAGCCTGTACCGCTAAACAAGTCAAGATACCGTGTACCATTAAGATAGGGTTTCAGAAAATCAAATATCGCCCTGCGCAGGCGTGTCAGAGGTGGCCGGGTAATCCCAAGATCCGGGACAGTAATGCGTGCGCCCTTGAGTTTTCCGGCAACTACACGGAATTCGAATGTTTTACGTTTCTTTCCGCTCATACTACTAATGTGCGATGGTTGAACAACGAATGCAACATAGATTAAGAAATGAACTAAGGAAAAATGTTTAGAGCACCGATAAAATGAAAGGGCGGTTTTTGTTGATACTACTGCTCCAATGCGTTACCAATATGAGGTGCAATTGAAAATGAGTCTCGATATGGAAAAAGCCTTGCCAAATCTTAATCATCTTGAGGAGATGCTTACTAACAAGGGATATAGCGCCATCTGTGGAGTTGACGAAGTAGGGCGCGGACCATTGGCGGGACCAGTCGTAGCCGCTGCGGTTATTCTTCCATTCGACACCGAAATCGATGGTCTAGATGATTCCAAAAAACTCACCCGACTGCAACGCGAGCAAGTTTTCGAAAAGATTGCGGATTTAGGTTTAGTCTGTGCGGTAGGCGCTATTGACAACGAAGATATCGATAGAATGAATATACATCGTGCTTCTCTGATGGCAATGCGAAAGGCTGTGCAAGATCTTTCACAAACCCCGGATTTTATTCTTGTCGATGGCAACTTTGCGGTACCTAATATCAGCCAGCCGCAGTTTGCGGTAGTATCCGGCGATGCTCGTTGCCGTTGTGTTGCGGCGGCATCGGTAGTGGCTAAGGTAGTGCGGGATAGCATGATGGATAAGATGCAGTCTCTCTATCCGGCGTTTTCATTCTCAAAGCACAAAGGGTATCCAACTCAAGCTCATTTGGAAGAACTGAAATTACACGGACCCTGTGAGATACACCGAAAATCATTCAAACCCGTGGCTGACTTGCTGGAAGAATATACCCTTGCCTAAGGATGGCCATTCCGACACAAAGAACCGCGTGCAAGTGGGGCGTGGTTTTGAACAATTAGCCGCTCGTTTCTTTCAAGACAATGGATTTAAGATTTTGAAACGCAATTGGCACGACGGTCCTCGCGAGATTGACCTTATCGTGCAACGTGATGATTTAATCGTTTTTGTTGAAGTGAAATCATCATCTTCGGGAAAGTTCGGCCACCCTGCCGAGAGAGTCAACAATCGGAAAAAAGATAACCTTGTGCAGGCTGCTCAACGATATTTGATTGACAACAATATACATGAGTGCGATCTTCGCTTTGATGTCGTAACTTTCATTAACGGCAAACTGGAACACTTCCCCGACGCATTCTCAGCTGAAGGATAAATGACTCTGGGTGTTTGAAACCTGCTGTTTCCTGACAGCTTGCTAATAATGTTTCCCTACTCCACTCTCTGATAGATATTGAATGCCCAAGTGTCCAACAAAGGCGAGGCAAAGGTCTCCCTGTGTTCGTATAACTGAGTAAATGCTGTGCTATCGAGAAAACCAGCTGTAGGATCAGATGGAGAGATAACCAGCCACTCTGGTCGTGTGTCAATAATCAAACCCATATAGTTACCGCACTGATTGTACGATACTGACTCAGGTGAAACCAGCCCTGCTCGATCAAGAATTCTCTGCTCACAATAGTAGCCGACATAGCCGAGATCCTCGGTTGCCACAACGTCATTTTCATCAGCGTTGGCATGAATATACATAACCACGCCATCGTGAATAGTCGAGAGAACATCCCACTCGTGTCGATAATTCCTGACTGTTGGATAATTAGCCGCAGTAAGAAATATTACTAACACCGCTCCAATCAGAAACTGCTGGGTTCGCGAAACATTGGCTAACATCCGCCACTTATCAGCAAGAATCAGAATCGATGCTGATGCAAACAGAATATACAAAGGATAGATCGGCGCAATGTACCACCGGAAAACCAGAGTGGAACTGAAAGTCAACGCCACGATAGTGATCAGCATCCATATCAACTCCAAACAGCCAAATCTGTTTTTATGTAATAACCGATAACCGCCAAACACTGCCAGTGCAAACATCACCCAACCAAACAGATTGTGCCAGCCCATTATGAAGATGAAGTTGTCACTTGCTGATGAAGCCCACACACGGTCGTATAGAGCCAGCTTGGCACCAATTGAATTGGGAATTGGTGAACCAAAATAGACCGATGCAAACATAATCCATGGTAAAAGAATCAGTATGGCTGCCACAGCCGGCGCTAACACCCGACGGGGCTGTCGTAAACCGATGTACACCAGCAGGATTCCTGTTACTAATAATCCTTCCGGACGAACCAGTGTTGCCAATGCCGCTATGAAGACAGCGTGCATCGATAAACGATTGTACTGATAGTAGAACGCCGCTGTTACCAGAAGAGTGAACAGAGCTGTTTCCATACCACCTGTATCAGTTGGAAGAAGTCGCGGAAAGAAGACATAGAGGATTACCGGCACAAATGTAAAACGACCAAATCCAATTGAGTCGGCCAATCGGTATATCAAAATCGCTGTCAATCCGGATGCAAGCAGTGATACAACTAATGCTGATATTGGGATAGATATACCAACAGCGCCAAAGGCCGCCAGTATTAGTGTAAACAACGGTGTGGTAGTACCCAGCACACGGTCGCCTACGTTGTAAACAAACCCAGCTCCGGTTGCAATGTTTTCCGCATATCGAAATGTGATAAAAGCATCATCGAACGTAAATCGGGTTAAAGCGTGGAAGAGTAACCGGATTACAACCGTACCAAACAGAATAAATGAATATAATCGGATTTGTTTAGGCAATCTCATTGCTCCGGTGCTTCACTATGGGTTCAGTTTGATATATGGCTGGGTAGCCCGTCCGCTCGGGATGAGATAAGTTAGACGAACGTCAAATTAACAATCCGCCTCGGCGGGCTGAGCTATCTTACTTTGCTATCCAGCGTTTTATTAAAATCATATTTTGATAAACTTCTTCAAAAATCTTGGTCTTGCGTAAAAAGCTCTGGATGTTGAACCATGGCCTGCGCCTTTAGTCCTTGGCTGAATATAATATCCCATTTTTCCAGTTAGGGAGTTGAAGCCCTTATTGGGATCAAGCAGAGTTTGCCGGACAAGATCATAATCAGCCTTT
>JAYEIF010000058.1:0-22362 GCA_034659895.1 Candidatus Zixiibacteriota bacterium | reverse complement strand
TATTTATGTGCAATGAATTACACTAAGTAAAAAATAGCAAGCGGTGTCAATTAATCTGAAGCATTTTTTCCAGTGATAGAAGAGCATCGCTGCGGTTCGGTTCCTCAACGCGTACAGGTGTAAGCTCGGAGTAATTTTCAAGTGTATAAAGCAGGTCATTAAGCGTGGTTCGATACATATTCGGGCATACGGGACATATTTCCCCGGACAGACCAAATATAGTTTTGTCAGGATATTGTTTAGCCATACGGTTAATAAGATTTATTTCAGTTCCAATAGCGATAGTTGAGCCGGAGGGTGCTTGCTCACAATACTTGACAATGTATGCTGTCGAGCCACTTCCATCAGCTATACGGACAACCTCATTTGAGCATTCCGGGTGTACGATTACCCTGACATCAGGATACTTCTTGCGAACCTCGAGTACTTGCTCTGGTCGGAAATTGGTGTGAACATGGCAGTGACCTTTCCAGAGTATTACTTTCGCTTTTGAAATCTGTTCCTCGCTGAGACCACCTTTTGGATAGGAGAAATCCCAGGTTACAATTTCTTCAGGGCTAAGCCCTAACTTCACGGCTGTATTTCTGCCGAGGTGTTGATCGGGGAAGAAGAACACTTTGTCACGTTGTTCAAACGCCCATTTCATAGCAACATCAGCATTTGAGGAAGTACATATAACTCCGCCATTTCGTCCTGTGAAAGCTTTTAAGGCTGCGGTTGTATTCATATATGAAATTGGCATAATTGTCTTTGCGCCGCCAAATTCCTGAAGATACTCCCATGCATTCATAACATCAGCCATGTCAGCCATGTCAGCCATTGGACAGCCAGCAAGCGGGTTGGGAAGAAGCACTGTTTGATGGCTACCTGTGAGGATATCTGCTGCCTCAGCCATGAAATGCACGCCACAGAAAATAATAACCTCTGCTTCTTTCTGGTTGGCTGCAATTTTGGATAAACCATAGCTGTCGCCGAGTTTATCGCCGAACTCAACTATCTCCATCCGCTGATAGTGATGAGTCAGAATAAGTAGTTTTTCACCCAGTCTCTCCCGCGCTTCCTGGATTCGCGAGCGGATATCCCTCGTTCTTATCTGTTGATATTCCTGCGGTAGCGTATGATACATGTGCTTAACTTTTTCTACAACTTTCCCAGAGTATGAAACAACTTATTATTATTTGGTAAGTCGGCAGGACGAACCTGTTAATAAACCGAATAATGCCTTTTCCTTAATTATGTGTTACGGTTTACAATCCAATATTATCTCGTCCAGAATCAAAAATTTCTTCTTTTGTCTTATACATTTCCAACGCGAATATACTCAGCGGCTTTTCGCATTCTTTCCACAACAACTCGCTTAGTGAGAATTACCAGAAGATCAAACAACCCTGGACCAGCAGATGTGCCGGAGATAGCCAGTCGGGTCGGATGGATATACTTAGCTCGACCGATATCCTTTTCTTCGGCTAATTCAGTTAGCGCTTGTTCGACATTATCAAGTGTGAACTCCGGTAATTGCTCAAAGCGGTCAGCCAATTCCGTTAACCTATCAGCCGCTTCTGGCTTGAAATGTTTCTTAGCGGCTTTTTCTTCGTAAGCAAAGTCGGACGAAAAAAAGTATCCACTCATACTGACAAAATCAGTTATTCTGTGAACTCTTTCCTTTAGAGCGCCTACTATCTTTCGAAGATAATCCCACCGTGTTTCAAGCCAATACTTCGTTGTATAATCTGCGTCAACCAACAACGGCGCTACCATCGTAGCCAGTTCGTGGTCACTTTTCTTTTTGATGTGCTCTTTGTTGAAGGCTAACAGTTTTTTTTCGTCAAAGATGGAGTTGGATGCATTGAAGTTATCCAACGTGAATATTTCTATAAGTTCTTCTACTGTGAATATCTCACTGTCCTGCTTTGGGGACCAGCTCAGAGTGCAAAGGTAATTAAATAGAGCTTCAGGTAATATCCCCTCAGCGCTGTATTCGTTGACATCTTTGTCGCCGAGTCGTTTGGAGATTTTTCGTTTGTCCGGTCGCAGGATCATCGGTATATGACCGAAAGCTGGAATCTCGAAACCCAATGCTCGGTAAAGTATAATCTGTTTAAATGTATTAGTAATGTGATCATTTCCCCGTATCACATGAGTGATACCCATATTGTGGTCATCTACAACAACTGCAAGTTGGTAAGTAGCACTTCCATCAGAACGGGCGATGATAAAATCCTCAATCTCTTTATTGTTGCGGGTAAGGTTCCCGGATATCAGATCGGTGAAGTGAGTTTCGCCTTCGGGTACTTTGATTCGGATAGCATACTTCTGCCCGTCGTCAAGACGCTGTTTGATTTCATCATCAGAAAGGCGAAGACAGCGGCGATCATACTGCTGGATACCTTTCTCTTTTCTGGATTTCTCTCTCGCTTCCTTGAGTTCTTCAGGCGTGCAGAAACAGCGGTAGCCATAGCCACTGTCCAGAATTTTTTGGGCATATTCCTTATAGTTCTCAAGCCGTGTTGATTGTCGCACTTCAGGTTCGTCCGACTCAATCCCCATCCATTTGAGCGCATTCAGTATTGGCTGAATCAGTTCCGGGCGGTTGCGTTGTTGATCGGTGTCCTCGATACGGACCAGATATTTGCCACCGGTGTGTCGAGCCAGCAGCCAGTTAAACACAGCCGTTCGGCCTACTCCGACATGAAGGTAGCCGGTAGGGGATGGTGCGATTCTTACTCTCACGGGTGTATTAGTAGTCATAGAAAACAATCTTATATTGGTGAATTTTGGTTATTTTCGTTCGGCTTCGGTTGTTCGGGGGGTGTAGTCGGAGGTGGAGCGCTTTGCGAATCGTGCTCTGTTTGAGCGGTGTAATCGGTCACTGGTTGTTTAGGTGGCTGTTGATAATCGGGAACAGAAACGTCATCAACGTTAATTTGTAATCCGCCCGTGAGCATCGTTATCAAGTTGTAGGTAAGTACACACACAACTCCCCAGATTGTTCCGAACAGCGCCGCTCCGAGCGAAAACATAATCGGCATTACAATCAACATAAATGCACCCGACATCTCAGTATAATCGAACCCTTGTAAGGGTATTCCGCCAAGTTTAGCGAAAAGAGACATAAATATCAGCATAAACACCGCATACACCAAACCTATGATAAAACCAAGAATCAGGTTTACAAAAACTGATATCTTGATAAAGCTCCACAGGCTAACAGACCTTAGTTCAAGTTTCATTTTTTCCTCCTGTTTGCGAACTCAATCGTACTCCATTATTTAGAAGATAATCCGATAGTTGGAAAACTCAAGTTAATAATGTAAGAGAGCTGGACGTTAAGTTACATTCGGCTTTGTTGGTAAAGGCATGGCGCAACATTGTAAAGAGCGGTTAACAAAATGCGGTATCAGCTTGACGAAAGTGATATGTTTAAGTTGAATTAACTAATTACTTTTTTCCCTTGACTTAAAATTAACACAGTTTTACATTGCCAGCTGTTTTGAGAGTTGATGGTAAAGTTTGTTTTAGCTCTTGGTATGAAAATTTGTTTTGTGTGTAGGTCAGTTGATTTATTTATTGTTATTACCTGAAGGTAAATGGCATCAACTTATTTTGTACGAGGAAGGATAGTTTGAAGTTGCATCTGAATCCACGAGGTTGTCATTTTGTTGGCTTTGCCAATGTCTGTTTGTTGCTTTTCCTCCTGATAAGCTTAACACCGTCAACTTTTGCGCAGGATGAACCAGATTCAACTAAATCAGTTAAATCTGCCCCGCTAAACCCTCCAACAAACATAGAAGTTAGTGACACTCCAAACGATGCCGGTGGTTCTATCACAATCCAATGGACCGAACCAATTCCTTCTGAAGGTAAAGATATCAAGGGATACCGTATTTTCCGCGCAGAGTCCGTCGATGGTAAGCCTGGGAAGTATAAAATGGTTGGTAGCGTAGTTACCACTAAAACAAGGTTTAAGGATGGAAACGTTGATGATGACCTTGATTACTTCTATCAAGTTGCGGCGGTATATACTGCTTCTGTTATTGAGGGTCAGGAACTGGAAACGCTTGCCAAATCCAGAACCAGTAGCAAAGGAAACTCCTCTGCCCAGTGGTTCGATTTTCGTCGTGTTAATGTATTTGTAGGTGTAATATTATTGTGTGGCTTCATTCTTTATTATATTTCTCGGGCTAAGGCAGGGGAGAAGCTGTTTATTCGAAAGATTGCCGGTCTTGAAGCAGTAGATGAAGCTGTAGGTCGTGCTACTGAGATGGGAAAGAAGATATTTTTCATTCCCGGAATTAATGATATGAATGATGTTCAGACTATTGCCGGTGTTTCTATCCTGGGACGTGTTGCTGAAGTGGCTGCTACTTATGAGACTTATATTGAAGTTCCTGTGGCACGTTCGTTAGTTCTTGTGACAGCTAAAGAGGTTGTGAAAGAGGCTTATTCCAAGGTAGGACGTCCTGAAGCTTTCCATGAAGATCAGGTACATTACCTTACTGATGATCAATTTGGCTATGCAGCTGGAATTGATGGTATGGTTGTGCGCGAGGAGCCGGCCACTATATTTTTTATGGGAGCATTTTACGCTGAATCTTTAATCCTGTCCGAAACAGGGAATTCAATAGGTGCTATCCAGATTGCTGGTACTGCAATGCCAGCACAGTTACCTTTCTTTGTGGCGGCTTGTGATTATACGCTTATTGGTGAGGAGCTGTTTGCGGCATCAGCTTATTTATCAAGAGAACCCAAGTTACTTGGGAGTCTGAAAGGACAGGATATGGGCAAGGCGATTGTTTTGGTTGCGATAATAATTGGAATTCTGTTGGAGACTTTCAATATCTGGGATTTGTCAAAATTGTTTAAGGTGACTGGTTAAATATGCGTAGAGAAATACCTTTGATAATAACCGGTGTTGTAGGTGTGGTTTTCCTCTTGCAGTATTTTATTCCACACTGGCCATTTGACGAGATGAGTGGCTGGTTCTCCGACTGGTTTTCGATTGTCCAAGCCTTCGCTATCTGGCTGGGAGCACTTAACTTGTTGAAAATATCCGCCCAGAAGGTGATAGGTAAAAAATCCGACTGGGGTTTTGCAGTTGTAATAATTGTCTCTTTCCTAATTATTGTTATTGTAGGTCTTACAGGAGGGGAAGGTTACCGAGAAACTGGCACGGGGTTCTCATGGTTGTATAAGTATGTTTATTCTTCCCTGTCTGCTACTATGTTTTCTATCTTGGCATTCTTTGTGGCTTCAGCGTCGTATCGCGCTTTTCGAGCTCGTAATTTTGAAGCAACCCTTCTTTTAGTGTCGGCATTTTTCGTTATGTTAGGTAGAGTGCCAGTGGGAGACAATATTAGTTTCTTTCTCCCTGATGAATATCAACTTTCTCAAATTGCCAATTGGATTATGACTTGGCCACAGACAGCAGGCCAGCGTGCGATTATGATTGGCATCGCTCTTGGTTTGGTTTCGACGTCATTGCGTATTATTTTGGGCATAGAACGTTCGTACCTTGGAGGTGGAGACTAAAATATGAGTACTCGCGCCAAAGAAATCCTTGTTATAGGTATAGTATTGTTATTTAGCATTATTATTTATTTGGGAAAGGTGTTTGGATGGGTTGAGGTTATACGGTTTTCGCCGTTGGTGTCGATGATCTTGATAGGTATTCTCTTTCTGGCATTGTTGTACATCCTTGTACTTACTTTGAAGGGGCATCTTATTGAACGGCGAGCTGTTTTCCTGTTTGTGGCAATCTCGGTCGCTCTGCCATTCTTTATGACTATTTCACAAAGTGCACGTATCTCACCTGAGGTTCAGCAACTTTATGACAATGTCTCTGAACTTCCAAAAGGTTCAAAGGTGCTTGTGTCGTTTGATTTTGATCCACCATCTGCTCCAGAGTTACAGCCAATGGCGGAATCGTTTTTGCATTACTGTTTATTAAATGACTTGAAAGTTATTATTATGGGGCTTTGGCCGCAGGGACCTCAGCAAGCTAACCTTGCGATGGACAGAGTCTTGAAAAAAGAAGATATTATTGCAAAGAAGCTGAGAGATGGAAAAGACTATGTCA
Source organism: Candidatus Zixiibacteriota bacterium (assembly GCA_034659895.1). Taxonomy (GTDB): domain Bacteria; phylum Zixibacteria; class MSB-5A5; order GN15; family FEB-12; genus B120-G9. The sequence goes on along the minus strand of JAYEIF010000058.1, from coordinate 16,286 downwards.
ATCTTGGATTCCAGGCTGGTAATGAGTTTGTTATTAAAGGCATGGGGGCTGATTTTAGCTCAATGTTCAAATCGGATTACTCTGGCAACTCATACCATGATATTGAAATTGTTAAAAACGTAAAGAACTTCTCTGATATTGATTTTGCATTTAATCTGTCAGCTGGCTATCCCGGTACTCAGGAGTGGGTTCAGATAGCGGTTGACCGCTATGGCTTAAGCATGGGAGCTGGAAATACAGCTGTGCAAGCGCCAATGATGTATACCTATGTAAACGCAGGTCAGCTTAAAGGACTATTGGGTGGCATAAAAGGAGCCGCTGAGTTCGAAAACATTGTGGATTATATTGGCAAAGGTACTAAATATATGTTGTCGCAGTCATTTGCTCATATGATTGTGATAGCGTTTATTATTATTGGTAATGTTGCCTATTTCAAAAATGAAAGAGGAAAAAAGAAAAAACACTAAGGATATGAACTGGAATTTGTAGAAAATGGAACATGTAGCTCTTTGGATTGCAGCTTTTCTAACTTTGGGGATATATTCTTTTCTCTATAAGGATAATATCTGGTACAAGTTATGCGAATCTATTTTTGTCGGGATTTCTGCCGGTTACTGGTTTGTAGTCCTTTTTTGGGACAATATCTACGGCAAGTTTTGGGTCGGTGTATTTCCACCGAAAGCATATAACGATGCTGGCGAACTTGTGAATAGTGCTGAACCGGATTATTTACTCATTGTTGGTGCAGTGTTGGGGGTAATGATGATATCGCGATTGATTCCTAAAATTGGTTGGGTCTCGCGTTGGCCATTGGCTTTCATTGTTGGATCCACGTCCGGTTTGTATCTCATCAACTATTTTACATCCAATATGATGCGACAGGTAGAAGCAACTATCATCCCACTTTTTGGTATGAACTATGAGCTGTCTGCTTATGATATTATTGGTAATCTTGTTATTGTTATTGGTACTTTCACTGGTTTGGTTTATTTCTTCTTTTCCAAGGAACACAAAGGTTGGTTTGGTCGTACTGCCAAGATTGGTATCTGGACTATCATGATTACTTTCGGCGCATCGTTTGGTTACACTGTAATGAGCCGTATGTCTCTACTGATTGGTCGCATTGATTTTCTGTTTGGTGATTGGTTGGGATTGATAAAATAGTGCATGTTGGAAAATCGACATCCCTGTATTTACCTCAATTATTTTTCCTTTTTTTATTTATATGTAATTTCCTTCTGTTATCATTAGTATATGCTCAAACTGATGATCCTCTACTTAACTCCGAGGACTCTTCAGTCGCTATTCCTGATTCCGAACTGGTGGTTGTAGCTCCGGTAACATCGTTAATAGCAGAGGATTACAAATATGATGACGGTAAACAAATCAACCTATCTTGGGTGCCGTCAATCGATGATCAGTTGGTAGGTAGCAAGGTATTGGGCTATCGGCTTTTTCGCATTATTGATGACGGGAAACCGGAACTACTGGCCAAGTTGCGGTGTGGGGCAAACTCATACTCTGATGGCAAACTGAAAAGCGAGTCAGTATATAGTTACTACTTGGAAGCATTCTCAAAGAATTTCATTGCCACCTCCACACGAACCGTTCCTATATCTCCTGAACGGGAGTGGATAAACTTTGATCGCAAATATCTTTTTTTGTTGGCTTTTATAATTGGTGGGGCGGTTATCTTTTTTATTGAATCAGCCCGACGCGGCAAGAAACTTTTTGTACGCAAAATAGCTGGTCTTGAGGCAGTCGATGAGGCTATTGGCCGAGCTACCGAGATGGGTCGGCCGATTTTGTTTATTCCCGGCATTCTGGATATGAATGATGTTCAAACACTGGCGGGAATTACAATTCTTGGGCGTGTCTCCCAGCAAATAGCCAATTATGATACCAAAATACGAATGCCGGTTTCGCGATCGCTTGTGATGACAGCAGCGCGTGAAACAATCAAAGCAGCTTACCAAACTGCTGGCCGACCTGATCAGTATAGTGACGATATGGTGAACTATGTTACGGATGAGCAGTTCGGTTACGTAGCCGCTGTCGATGGTATAATGGTGCGTGAGAAGCCTGCGACAGTTTTCCTTATGGGAGCTTTCTTTGCCGAGTCACTTATTCTGGCTGAGACTGGCAACTCGGTGGGAGCTATTCAGATTGCCGGTACTGCACGTCCTGCCCAATTGCCGTTCTTTATCGCCGCATGCGATTTTACGTTGATCGGCGAAGAATTATTTGCAGCTTCAGCCTATCTCTCAGGTGAACCCAAACAATTGGGATCACTCAAGGGTCAGGATGTGGGTAAAGGTATTGCTATGGCAGCTATCCTGATTGGTGTATTGGCAGAAACCATCGGGACGGCGTGGAATGTTGAGTTTATGAATGATGTGGTGCGTTGGTTGACTATTTTGTTTACCACGCAGTAAGATATTATTATGAAGAGAGAAATTCCGCTTCTTATCACATTTATAGTTGGCGTTGTGCTGATAGTGTCGGTCTTTGTGCCGCCGACCGAAACATTGGGTGAGGATTTTTCGGTCTTCTTCGATATTATTGCGGTTTTTGCCTTTTTCCTCGGTGGTGGTAATCTGGTGCAAAGCCATTTCAGCAAGGCCCGTAAACGCCAAACAGATTGGGGTTATTCTATTGTTACTCTGGTAGGTTTTGTGGCCATGCTTACTATTGGTTTATTTAAGCTGGGGAATCCAGGTGGTATTTCAGCGCCACCAACTGCAGAGGGGTCACTCTTCCAGGAGATATTTGATTTTGTTATTATGCCTTTGTCAGCGACTATGTATTCATTGCTGGCTTTCTTCGTGGCTTCTGCGTCCTATCGAGCCTTTAGGGCTAAGAATCGGGAAGCCACCATCCTGTTGGTTGCAGCCTTTATTATTCTGCTTGGGCGTACACCGTTCGGGATGCTGGTAACGGGTTGGATTCCAGAATCGTTTGATATACTGCAAATTCCAAATATGGCCATCTGGATTATGAACTCGCCCAATCTTGCAGGACAGAGGGCGATTATGATTGGTATTGGCCTTGGTGTGGTCTCAATGTCCCTGCGAATTATTCTTGGTATTGAACGCACTTACCTCGGGGGGGACGACTGATGACTATGGTGGATATCGGTAGGCTAATTTCGCTGATTTTTATTGGCGGTGGTTTGCTTTGGTTGTTTATCAGTGGGCTGAAGGGTAAGGAAGTTGACCGCCGGATAATCTTCCTCTTTATTTTCCTTTCTGTTGCTACGCCTATTTTGTTTCCAATTACTTTCGGTGAAAAGGCTACCCCTGTGGTTAAAGCGGTTTTCGACAAGGTGGAATCGCTCCCTGAAGGTTCACGAGTGTTGATTTCTTTTGACTTTGATCCAGCTATGGCTCCGGAAGTTCAGCCTATGGCAAACGCAATCACACGCCACTCACTTACGAAGGGGCACAAAGTTATTTTTATGTCTCTTTTTGCAACTGGACAGGCGCTCTTGACCCAGAGTTTGAGAAAAGTGGTTGGTGAAGAGTTTCCCGAACTGGAGGAGTGCAAAGACTATGTCAATGTAGGGTTCAAAGCGGGCAATGAAGGTGTGCTCAATGTTATAGTTACTGATTTCAAGAAGATGTTTCCAACGGATGTCAACAATGTTCCCTATGATAGCATTGAAGTTTTTGATGGAATTAAATCGTGTAAGGACATTGACCTGATTGTTTCAATCGGTGGTGGTATGCCCGGAGTAAAAGAGTGGGTGCTCTTCGTTGGTGATCCGGGGAACGTACCGGTGGCTGCTGGAGTGGCAGCCGTTGTGGCTCCCCAGATGTATCCTTATTATCCAGAACAGATACTTGGGATTTTAGGTGGGGTCAAAGGGGCAGCAGAGTATGAGTCAGAGTTAATAAAGAATTACCCACACTTTGCCGAAATGGATACGCCTGCTTTGCGTATGATGGGACCGCAGACGCTGGCTCATATGGTTATTATGATATTTATCGTGATTGGTAATGTGTTATTCTTTGTATCTCGTCGAAAGAGGAGAGGCAAATGAAAAAAGCACCGATTATCATCATGGCGCTTGTTACCGCTCTTTTTGTGCTGAGTTGGATTTTTAAGGCTATCTCTTTTCAAGGAACGGAAGAACATTTTATATTAAGTGGTTTCAAATATACTTTGGCTGCTTTTTTGACACTTGCTATTTTCTCGTTCCTTTACAGAGATAACCCATTCTATAAATTTGCAGAACATCTTTTTGTTGGCGTATCGGCAGCTTTCTGGATGACTATGGGATTCTGGTCAACTATTGTTGGTAATCTTATCCCTCGCGTTTCCGAAGACCTTTCTCATTTCTTTGAAGTGCCTTATGAGCCGGCTAGTCGTAATCTATTCTATTTTATCCCAGTATTCCTTGGCATTCTGTTACTCATGCGTCTATCAAGCAAATATGGGTGGTTGTCGCGGTGGCCGTTGGCTTTCATCGTTGGTACTACTGCCGGTTTTAATTTCGTTCGTTACCTGCGCTCTGATTTTATAAATCAAATATCAGCCACTTTTATTCCACTGCTGGTTGATTGGCATGGGATAGGCCATTTCTTCTCAAATCTGTCACTCTCTTCGGTCGGGCAATTGGTGACTATTTTAAGCAATCTGGTTCTTTTCCTCGGAGTATTTTGTGGTTTGATATATTTCTTCTTTTCTAAAGAACACAAAGGAGCTTTTGGTGCTGCTTCGCGAGTAGGTATTTGGATTCTAATGATAACATTTGGAGCTTCGTTCGGCTATACTGTCATGGGGCGCATTTCGCTTTTGGTCGGACGTCTTACATTTCTTTTCAAGGATTGGTTGGAACTTATAAGTTAGGAGTTCTCTATTAAATATGGGAGAACAATATGAGAAATAAACTTTTGTTGATTCTGTGTCTGTTGCTTGTGTTGGGTGGTGCACCTACATGGGCTCAGGAGATTGACCCGCTTGATACAACTGCGGCGGTTGATTCTGTCGCCTTGTCATCTCCAGCTCCGGTGTCCATGGTTCAGGCAAAGGACAAGGGGAATGATCATGGTCACGCTGTTGTAATATCCTGGGAATTGTCGGCAGATGACAGTTACGGAGATAAGTCTGTAATTCAGTATGAAGTCTTCCTGTGGAAGCCTTTTCTGTACGATACTATTCAGACGCTACGTGATAGGGTCGGTACTGCCAAAGCTCACTTAATAGCCCATGATGATGACAGCAGAGACTGGAAAAAAGAATTCCGTCGTGCTCAGAAAGAATTTGATGAGATTATGAAAGGCTTGACGGAAGCCCATGCAGCATACCCTGAAGGTGGAGAGTTTGTGAATGTGGGTAAGGTGCCGTGCGGTGAAAATTCTTTCAAACACATCGGTAGCAAGGGTAATGAATCTGGAACTTATCTGCCAGATTACACTGATTTCTATTACCGTGTTGATGCTGTGACAGCTAATTCTGAAATCCGCTCACAATCAGAAATTATTGGTCCTGTTCAATGTTACGGTCAGTGGTTTAACACAGGACGTAATCCTGTTTTGGCGGCAGTACTGATTTTTGGATTCCTGACGCTGTTTTTCGTCAAACGCGCTCGCAAGGGGTCCAAACTCTATGTGCGTCCTATTGGTGGAATTGAGGCTGTTGATGATGCTATTGGTCGTGCTACCGAAATGGGACGTCCTATTCTGTACGTGATGGGCTTGGGAACGGCTGCTGATGTTGCTACGATTGCATCATTTACTATCCTAGGTAGAGTGGCCAAGCAAGTGGCTGAATATCAAACTCAGTTAATTGTCCCAACTTATGATCCTATTGTTATGTCAGTAGGTCAGGAGGTTGTCAAGTCTTCCTATATGGATGCTGGTCGGGCTGATGCATACGATAAAGATATCGTATTCTTTGTTACACAGTCACAATTTGCTTATGTTGCGGCCGTCAACGGAATTATGCTTCGTGATCGGCCTGCTACTTGTATTTATATGGGCAAGTTCTTTGCAGAGTCTTTGCTGCTGGCCGAAACCGGTTCGATGGCAGGGTCAATACAAATCTCTGGCACAGACGAGGTTGCTCAAATACCATTTTTTATTGTGGCTTGTGATTATACATTAATTGGTGAAGAGCTTTATGCAGCTTCAGCATACCTTGGACGAGAGCCTGTTCTGTTGGGATCGCTAAAGGCTCAGGATTACGCCAAGGCTATACTGTTAATTTTCGCTGTTCTTGGATTAGTAGCAGCAAACCTGGATTTTAATGTATTCACTGAACTATTTCACGTGACAAACTAGCAGGAGTGGAAATATGAAAAGACAATTGCCATTCGCGCTGGTGTTTCTCTTCGGCATCTTCATGTTGTTTCAGTATTTTGTTCCTCATGAAAAGTCGGAGTGGGTATACGAATTCCTGCTGGACTGGGTTGTTGTCATCGGGATTTTCGCACTGGCGTTGGGTATATGGTCGCTGTTCCGAGTTTCAGTCGACAAGATAAAGCTGCGTAAAGAGAACTATGGCTACTCATATATAACGTTGGCCGGACTGTTCGTTATGGTCGCTTTTGGCTTTACTCATAGGGTAGCTGAACCTTGGGGTTTGTATTTTGTTTGGATAATTCTGTCGTTGTTGTGTCTCGCATCTTTAATGCAATTGCGAGCCTCGACAAATTCCGGGCAGAAGAAAAAGTACTTAGCCAGCGCTCTGATTTTTTTGGTTTTGGCAATTATTGTGGCAATTTATGATGATGCCTGGAAGTTTTATTTCTATACCGCTGAGGGATTGGAAAACAGTATGTTTCGAGCTTTCTTCGATTATATTCTAATACCAATCCTGTCAACGATGTTCGCCTTGTTGGCGTTCTTCATTGCCTCAGCAGCTTATAGGGCTTTTCGAGCTCGTAATGTTCTTGCCACACTGTTGTTGATTGCTGCGTTAGTGGTTATGTTACGATTTTGTCCATGGATACAAAGTGGCGATACAGCTTGGGTTTCAAAAGCATCCAACTGGCTGATGAATGTTCCAAACTTGGCTGGTCAGCGTGCCATTGTGGTTGGAATAGGGTTGGGAATTGTGGCTACCGCATTGAAAATTATCCTGGGCATTGAGCGCGGATATATGGGGAAAGGATAGGAGGTCTTATGAATATCTTTGATAAATTGATGAAGCTGGACCGCCGATGGATCTTTCTCCTGTTAGCTATTGTCTGCGTGTGGTCTTATCTTGTTCCGTTTGATATTCCAATTATGACAGAACCAGAGTCAGAAGCCATTTACTCTTTTATTGATAGCCTGCCGCCGGGAGACATCGTCTTTATCGCAATTGACTATGATCCGAATAATCTTGCCGAGCTACACCCTATGACGTATGCCATTGTTGAACACTGTTGGCGTAAAAAGTTAAAAGTGATTTTTTCCGCCCTGTCGCAGAACGGTCCTGGTATGGCCGATCAGGCTATCCGTGATATTAGTGATTCACTCTTAGTGGACAAAGTCTATAACGGTGTGGAATTCAAAGGACGGGAAATAGTAAGAGGGGTTGATTATTGCTTCCTTGGATACAAGCCATACTATGCCTTGATTATTCTTGGTATGGGGCAGGATTTCCGCTTGCCATTTCCTAATGATTATTACGGTACCCCATTGGATTCTTTGCCAATGATGAGGAATGTGATTAACTACGATCAAGTCTCTTGTGTAATTGACCTGTCGGGCGGTAATATCACGGACGCTTGGATATCATACGGTCAAGGGAGATTTAACTTCCCGCTGGCTTTGGGCTTAACAGGTGTTATGACTTCTCAGTATTACCCTTACCTTGGTTCCGGACAAGTGTTCGGTATTATGGGTGGACTTTTGGGTGCCGCTCAATATGAGGAGATGGCCGACAATCCAGGCCGTGCTAAGGAAGGAATGAGGATTCAGTTCTTTGCTCATTTGGTAATTATTTTCTTTATCGTTATTGGTAATATCGGCTTTTTTATGACACGACGACAGAAGAAGAAGGAGGTAAGCTAAATGGATTTTTATACTTTCCTGTGGACTACCTTTGGCGTTTTTGTAACGCTGGCGACCTTTTCCTTCTTGTACAAGGATAACCCGTTCTATAAGTTTGCCGAACATTTAGTTGTTGGAGTGTCGGCTGGATATTTTATTATTATCCTCTGGCACAACTCGCTGGTGCCAAACCTGTTCCAGAAACTTGCTGATGGTGACTGGTACTACTTTTGGCTTAACTCATCCCAATTGTGGTATTTAATTCCGGCTATTCTGGGTGTATTGATGTGGACTCGCTTTTCCAAAGACTATGCCTGGGTGTCGAGGTGGCCGATGGCGCTTTACATTGGTATTTCTACTGGTATTGCTATTCCTCTGGAGATGGCCAATCGTGTCAATAAACAGTTGTATGCTATGATGGCGGATATTGATTGGAGTAATTTCTTTGGCACTAACGGGTTTGATTTGCTCGATGTGAACAGTGGTCTCTCTCAGGTGATTATTTTCATTGGTGCTTCAGCGGCTCTTATTTATTTCTTTTTCTCAAAAGAACACACCGGTTTATTCGGAAAGGTAGCTACTTTTGGACTATGGACCCTTATGATTAGTTTTGGGGCATCATTCGGTTTTACTGTGATGGCTCGTATTTCACTATTCATTAACCGTATTCAGGATGTAGGTGTTTGGGGAGAAGCAGCTTGGGATTCTACTAATCCTAATTACGGTGCGGGATTCCAAATTGTATTTTGGTTGATGATAGCTTTCGTGGTTGGGTACATCATAAATGAGCTTCGCTTGTTTGCAAGATCGAAATCGAAAGCAAGTTAAAGTTAAGTAATAATAACGAATTGAAAAAACCTCTGAGCGTTAAAACTCAGAGGTTTTTTGTTGATTTAACAACTTGCTGAATATAATATTTAATTGATAAGTGGTTTTAGAAGTATAAAACTCTGAAACTGAAGTGATGGAAGCATAGTAAATGAGCTGTGATGACATTGATAAGAAACACAGGTTAAAAAATCTGTTATGTATGGGGAAGAAATCCAGATTTTCTTGTTTCTTATTGATTGCCCAAGAGTTACGGTTGCTTAATAAGACATGTGTAACGCTATGAAATACAGGAGGATACCAAATAGTAAAAATAGTGTTAGTATAAGTCGTTATCAAGTTAAAGATTAAGCGAAGTTTTTTTGCTTAATTAGAAAATTATGCTTGACATACGGTAAGAATTTCCTGTCCTTTTCTCTGGAGGAACCAAGGCGGTATTAATAAAGAATTACCGTCTGCTTGTAGGCAAGGGTAGCCACTGTACAAGCACAGGGAAAGTGAGGTAGGATAATGGCTCGGTCTAGGAAAACAAAAAGATCCAGGGCCAACATTGAGAATGCAACGAGTTTAGGGAAGAGCGAAAGGAAGAAAGGTAGACTTACTACCGCTGAAGCTCGCCGTGAGTATCAACGTCAGTACTATCAGGAACACAAGGAAAAAGCAAAAGAGTACCAGCGGCAGTATAACCTGACTCACAAAAAGAAGGTCCGTGGAGAAGCGGGAAGGTTAGATTTTAAATGTCCGCGTGAAGTTATTAGGACTACATTTAATAGTACTGACCTTATGCATGCGCCTGTAGAAAAAACAATTCAGATGCTTGAGAAGATTATCAAAGGCGATAGATTCTTTACTATGTAGTTCAAAGTAGTTCAAATAAACAGCTTCCTCTGGTAATTCTGGTGCAATCTGTTAACAATAGTGTTTTTATGTTGCTTGGGGAAGATCGATTTTTATTCATTCGGCAGATGAATAATAGGAACAATAATACTTGAGGGAATGGTATGTCTGCCAAAAAATCAAATCCTAAAAAGAAAACGGTGACCAAGTCTGGTTCAAAGAAAAGTGCGAAGAAGTCTGTTACCAAGTCAACTACATCAGCGTTGACTAAAAAAGGAAGTAAATCAACAAGAAAATCTGCTCCTAAGGGTAGATACTATTACTTCTTTGGTAACAAGAAGGCCGATGGTAATGGTACTATGAAAGATCTACTGGGTGGTAAGGGGGCTGGCTTGGCAGAAATGAGTCTTGTGGGGATACCAGTACCTCCCGGTTTTACAATCACTACTGATGTTTGTCATCTCTATTATGAAAACAATATGGAGATTCCTAAAGCTGTGGATAAGGATCTTGAAAAATATGTTTCCATGATAGAAAAAGCAGTTGGAACGAAATTTGGTGATCCGAGTGATCCTCTGTTAGTGTCGGTGCGTTCGGGGGCAAAGTTCTCTATGCCTGGGATGATGGATACAATACTCAATCTTGGTTTAAATTCTGAAACAGTGGAAGGATTGGCGGCCAAGAGTGGGAATATGCGCTTTGTTCTCGATAACTATAGGCGTTTTATATCGATGTTTGGCAATGTGGTGTTAGGTATTGATAAAGACCTCTTTGAAAAAGTTATTACGAAAAAGAAAGCTGAAAAACGCATTAAACAGGACAGTTCGCTTCAGGAAGGTGACCTGAAGGATATAGTCAAAAAATTCAAACAGATATGCAAACGCAAATCGGGAGAAGTATTCCCTGAAGATCCTTTTGTCCAATTGCGCATGGCGCGTGACTCGGTTTTTCGCAGTTGGAATAATCCTCGCGCAATTTCCTACCGCCGCATGCACGATATTCCCTCCGAATTGGGAACTGCTGTAAATGTTCAGGCAATGGTATTTGGCAACATAGGCAATACCAGTGCCACTGGTGTTGGATTCACACGAAATCCAGCTACGGGCGAGAATGCTTTTTATGGCGAGTATCTTGTCAATGCTCAGGGTGAAGATGTAGTGGCCGGTGTACGCACTCCGCAGCCGATTATCAAGTTGGAGAAGGAATTACCCAAGGCTTTTAAGCAATTAAAAGAAATTACTTATCGGTTGGAAAAGCACTATCGGGATGTGCAGGACTTTGAGTTCACCATTCAGGATACTGAGCTTTACATGTTGCAGACCCGTACCGGAAAACGTACAGTGCAGGCAGCAATCAAAATAGCTGTGGATATGGTTCATGAGAAGCTAATAACAAAGGAAGAAGCACTTGAGCGGGTTGATCCTAAACAGCTCGATAAAATCATTCATCATAGTCTGGACCCACACGCCAAATATGATGTTTTGGCCAAGGGATTACCGGCGTCGCCGGGAGCCGCCAGTGGTAAAATATATTTTACGGCCGAGGATGTTGTTAAGCATTCTGCTAAAAAGGATTCTATTCTTGTTCGAGAAGAAACTAACCCTGATGATATTGAGGGGATGAACGCCGCTGTTGGTATTCTTACAGCGCGAGGTGGGATGACTTCTCACGCAGCAGTTGTAGCTCGTGGTATGGGTAAGTGCTGTGTCTCCGGAGCAGAAGCTATCAGTGTCTCATCAAAGAAAAAGCAGCTCAGAATTGGGAAGATAATCATCAAGGAAGGTGAAATAGTTACATTAAATGGTTCTACCGGAGATGTGATTCTGGGTAATGTTTCCACAGTTGAGCCGGAGTTGTCCGGTGAGTTTTCTGAGTTTATGGGGTGGGCTGATGAAGTTCGTACACTCAAAGTACGCACAAATGCCGATACGCCACGAGATTGCCTTCAGGCTTTGAAATTCGGTGCTGAGGGAATAGGATTGTGTCGTACTGAACATATGTTTTTTGCCGAGAGCCGCATTCCCATAGTTCAGGATATGATTCTGGCTGATTCTGCCGAAGAAAGGCAAATTGCTCTTGATAAACTGCTTAAGTTTCAGAAGAAGGATTTTAAGGCTATCTTTGAAGCTATGAATGGAAAACCTGTTACGATTCGCACGCTTGATCCACCGTTGCACGAGTTTCTTCCAAAAAAGGAAGAGATTGATGAAAAGATAGATGCTTTAGATAAGGTTGACGACGACTATGAAATCAAACTGGAGAGATTTCAAAAAGTAATTCAGCGCATTGAAGAACTCCATGAAATTAATCCTATGTTGGGACATCGTGGTTGTCGGCTTGGGATAGTTTATCCAGAAATTACTGAGATGCAGGTACGTGCCATCATAATGGCGGCGTGTGATCTTGCTAAGAATAAGAAAGTAGTGAAACCTGAAATTATGATTCCGCTGGTGGGACATGTCAACGAGTTTAAGAATCAGAAAGAAATTGTGACACGAGTGGCTAACGAAATCATTTCCAAACACAAGAACATTAAATTGGATTATCTGATTGGGACTATGATAGAAATACCACGAGCTGCGCTTACGGCTGATGCCATTGGCGCTGAGGCTGAGTTCTTTAGTTTTGGGACCAACGATCTTACTCAAATGACTATGGGGTTCTCTCGCGATGATGTCGGAAAGTTTATGCCATATTATCTTAAATACGAGATTCTTCCGAATGACCCATTTATATCCGTAGATCAGAGTGGTGTAGGACAATTGATGCGTATTGGCAAAGAGAAGGGGCGTTCGGTAAAACCAGACCTCAAGATTGGCATTTGCGGAGAACATGGAGGTGATCCAAAATCTATAGCTTTTTGTGATGAGATAGGGTTTGATTATGTGTCTTGCTCGCCTTACAGAGTTCCGATTGCGAGATTGGCAGCCGCTCAAGCGACTTTACGCCGGAGAGAAGGTAACAAAAGTTGAATTGGCGAAGAGTAGAAATACTATGATGGATGTTGGGGAAGTATTTACTTTCCTCAAGATTAGTGGCAAATACAAAGTTCGTTTTATAAAACAGCTTTAATGTGTTCATTAGACTTTTTTAGTAGAAGGCACAGCAGTTTTCTGTTGTGTCTTCATTTTTTTTGATGTTCAATGTGTCGATGAATAAAATATAGAATGTGTTCATAAGGTGTTTGTTATTTGTATTAATACAATTTCAAATCCTAATTTTGGCAATATGTTTTTTAGAGAGAAATTGAGATGAAACAAGAACTGGATGGAATATTTAGACCAAGATCGGTGGCTGTCATTGGGGCTTCAAGCCGCAAAGGTAGCATTGGCCGTGAAACATTACATAATATACTGTTGGCAGAGTACAATGGTAAGGTGTTTCCGGTAAATCCCAAAGCATCCGTTATTCATTCAATCAAATCGTACTCGACCATTCTGGATGTTCCTGATGCTGTTGATTTGGCTATTGTTATTGTACCTAAGCATGGAGTTAAAGAGACAGTAAGACAGTGTGGGGAAAAGGGAGTTAAAGGGTTGGTTGTTATTTCAGCCGGTTTTTCAGAAGTTGGAGCAGATGGGAAAAAGTTGGAAGAGGAAGTTCTCAAGGTAGTACAAGATTATGGGATGCGAATGATAGGGCCGAACTGTTTTGGCGTTGTCAATACCGATCCGAAAGTAAATTTGAATGCTACCTTTGGGAAAATCTATCCACATGAAGGACGTGTTGGATTTATAACACAGAGTGGTGCGATGGGTGAGGCGATTATGAACACCGCTCGTTTACTGGGTATTGGATTTTCAGTCGTTGCGTCGATTGGAAACAAAGCCGACATTTCGTCAAACGATATCCTCGAATATTTTAGAGATGATCCACGGACTGACGTCATATTGTTATATTTGGAAAACTTTGGTAATCCACGCAACTTCACCAAAATTGCCCGTGAGATATCACGGATCAAACCAATTGTAGTGGTAAAATCGGGGCGTACCTCTCTTGGAGCAAAAGCTGCTTCATCGCACACTGGAGCACTCGCTGGATTGGATGTTGGCGTAGATGCATTGTTCGATCAGGCTGGGGTTATGCGGGTTGATACTGTCGAGGAGCTGTTCGATGTTGCAAGGGCGCTGTCGATGCAGCCAATTCCCAAGGGGAAGAATGTGGTGGTGGTTACCAATGCCGGAGGTCCAGGAATACTGGCCACAGATGCTCTAATTAACAACAGTATGGAAATGCCAGCGTTGTCGGCTCCTACAGTCAGAAAACTCAAAAAGTTTATTTCAGAAGATGCGTCATTCTCAAACCCAATGGACATGGTGGCTGGAGCAGGACCGAAAGAGTTCAAGATGACACTGGATGCTGTAAAAAGCGACAGTCGCTATAATACTATTATTCCAATTTTTGTTCCCCCTGTCACTATTAATGAGCTTGAGGTAGCTAAACATATCCACGAGGCAGTAGGTGACTGCAAAAAGACCGTTCTGGCCTGCTTTATGGGAGCGGGGTTTAATTCACCAGGTATTGAGTATCTAAAAAAACATGGTGTACCGGTTTATATCTTTCCTGAAGCGATTGCCAAAACCCTGCAGACTATAGAAAACTATCGTCAGCGAATTACTGATTCCATGGGGAAAATTAAGACATTTAAGGTTGACTCTGATGCTGTTAAGAGGATTATTGATAAAACAATTGCCGCTGGGAAAAAAGCAATTGTTGGTGATGAAGCAATTGAAATCTTAAATGCCTATGGTATCCCGGCCGCTGGCTATAGTTATGCTTCAAACCGCAAAGAGGCGGTAGATATTGCCAACGCAATGGGTTATCCCGTAGTAATGAAAATTAACACTCCCTCTATTCTTCACAAGACAGAAAAAAGAGCGGTTATGATTGATCTCCGTACTGACAAAGAAGTCAGGGCTGCTTTTATAGAACTAAAAAAGCGTGTTGAGGAAGAATTGAAGTCAGGGGGAGAGTTCACTGTTGCTATGCAACAACATATTTCCGGAGGTATTGAAACTGTCATGGGGATGATGTGTGATCCTTCTTTTGGACCATTGATTATGTTTGGACTCGGTGGCATTTATGTGGAGATTATGAAGGATGTAGCTTTCAGTATTAATCCTCTAACTACAGTTCACGCTCACAAGATGGTAAAATCATTGCGATCTTATCCTTTGCTGCAAGGCTATCGGGGAGCTCCGCCAGTGGATATTAGCACTGTTGAGGAAACACTTCTGCGTCTGTCACAGTTGGTTAAAGACTTTCATCCCTTCTGTGAGATAGATATTAATCCTTTTATCGCTTCACCAGATAAGGATAAATGTAAAGCAGTCGATGCTCGTTTCCTGATTCGTGACTAATCATTCACGAAGAAAACAGAGTCTTCGTGTGTGATTTATATACTTATAGTAAAATGTATGCGTCATCCTGAATGATGGGGTTAAAGAAGACGTGATAGAGTTCCCTGTTAGCGGGGTGGAAACCTACTGGTGGTTACCTCCCTTGGTAGCGTTTCTAATCTCCTGTATTACTGCTACTGGTGGGCTATCCGGCGCTTTTCTGTTGTTACCTTTTCAAGTAAGTGTTCTGGGTTACACAGCATCCGGCGTAAGTCCGACCAATCTTCTTTTTAGCATCGTGGGAATACCGTTTGGTGTATATCGCTATTGTAGTGAAGGACGAATGATATGGCCACTGTCGTGGGTGATAATACTTGGGACAGTACCTGGGATGTTTCTTGGTGCTTTGATAAGAGTGTACTTCCTGCCTGACTTATCCCATTTCAAGTTATTTGTTGCTCTGGTACTGGCGGCTATCGGAATAAATCTGTTATTAGATGTGATTAGGAATCGTAGAGCCAGCAAAGTTGATATAAATCGGCGAGGTTCATCTAAGGTTAGTGACATATACTTTTCCAAATCAATAGTGAGCTATCGGTTTCAAGGAGAGTATTTTTCGGTATCAACTCCAAAGATTTCTTTATTGGGACTTTTTGTCGGGATTGTTGGTGGAGCCTATGGTATTGGTGGAGGAGCAATTATGGTGCCATTGATAGTCTCTGTAATGGGCTTACCAGTCTATACAATAGCTGGAGCAGTTTTGTTCAGTACATTTATAGGATCTATCGGAGGTGTTATATTTTACTGGATTATCGGTCTGACTTCTGTGGGTACTTACAGTTCAGTTTCTCCCGATTGGGCACTTGGTGGTCTGTTGGGAATTGGTGGGGCAGTTGGTATGTATGTGGGAGCACGCTTGCAACGTTTTATTCCAGCGCGGTTAATCAAAGTAATGCTAACAGTTTGTTTACTGGGAATTGCTGTCAAATATCTTTCTGTCCTATTTTTCTAAACTGAATGTTGGTTGGCAAATAGAGCACGCCCCCTTTCTCAAAATTTTTGTAGATCACAACAAGACGATACTGATAGAGAATGCCACACCGGATACAAAACCAGTGTGGCATTTTTGACAATTCACGCATTTTAGTGGCAGATAGGTGGTGGACCTCCATTAAACAGGTAAGTTACTAAATATGTTACATCGGAGACATTGACTTCATCACCGCCAACGCCATTGCAATCAGCCGCCGCCAGAACTGGTGGTGGCGGACCTCCGTTAAATAAGTAAGTTACCAAATAA
>JAYEIF010000057.1:0-4548 GCA_034659895.1 Candidatus Zixiibacteriota bacterium | reverse complement strand
CACGCCACGGCGCACTTTCAGCTCGCGTAGCAGCGGGGCTTGTCTCCGCTGTGTGTATAGAAACGGGCGACACAAGGCCGCCCGCTACGCGAATTTGAGATTATGGTACATAATAACTAATTATTCAGCAAGCCCTAACTTAATTTCTCCTTGTCTTTTATGTGGATTAATGTACCTTAAATTATTCCGCCATGAGTCGGGATAATTAGTGATCGGAGAGGTGGCCGAGTGGCTGAAGGCGCACGCCTGGAAAGCGTGTATAGGTAACCCCTATCCAGGGTTCGAATCCCTGCCTCTCCGCTTTATTATTTTCACTACCCCGCAATATTTTGTACGACAATATCTTTTGATGCTGTATCTGTAAGAGACTGGCTGCCCCCCCCTTGCGGTTTGTTTCCCAGCTCGCCGTGGTGTGTCATTCCGAGCGGAGTCGAGGAACGGGCGGACACAGTGCCTTCCGCTATTTGATTAAAGAACTTCCACTACCAGTCAGTCTTGACATTGACGAATAGAGTCTGGTTGTTGCGCCAAACGAAGAAAATCACTTCCGCTGGTTTTGCAGCCTCGATATCGGTCATTGCTAATTCAGCCTCTTCGACTGAGCTTATCTCGCTGTCACCGATACGCTGGATGATGTCGCCTAATCTCAGACCTCCAACATTGGCAGGACCACCCCTCTTGAATTCCGAAACAACCACACCCGCAAAAGTCTCAGCATCAAGGTTATTGCCAATATAGTCTGCAAAGACCATGTTTCGGACATTGAACTCGAGACTTTCGCATTCGTATTCATCAGCATCAGCCGCCGCCATCGGCGCAGCCTTAAGCGTAGCCAACAGATTCAAAGTGTCATCTTGAGTATCATCGCGACGGATTACAGTCAACTCTACAGCAGTGCCGGGACCAAGTTCAGCCATCTGGCGCTGGAAAACCGAAAGTTTCTCTTCTTTGTCAACTTCAATCTGTTGTCCGTTGACCTGACAAATAATATCCCCTTTCAACAAGCCGGCTTTTTCAGCTGGTGAAGAACCTATAACTTCGTTGACAATAATACCACCTGACAGGTTAAGCTCCCAGTATTCAGCAATATCTGGTGTCAGAGCCTGAAGCGAAATACCCAGCCAGCCGCGGTCAACTATACCACGATGAGGAGGGTCATCAATCATCCGCTCCAAGCGTTCAGCGGTAATAACACCCAAAAGAGGGATGCCATATTGTCCAAATGATTCCAACAATCCGCTTGGATCGGTATTAGCCGTCGAGGGGTCTATTAATGCACCAAGTACCCCAACTGGCTCCAGATCTTTGTTGAAGAGCACAGACGTAATCTGCAACGAGTTAAAACCTACTGTTAGCGGAAAACGCTCGGGAGACTCGACCAGTGTTGATATCATGCCTACATCAGCGGTAAGAGGAGGATTGATAAACTCCGGAAGGAGCATATACAAACTTAGCCAATCGCCAGTTTGAAACTCCTGATCGCCCTTGAATTCGATCGGAGTAAACTGATTACTATCACCTTTTATTCGGAGAAAACCAATATCAGTGAATCGGTCAACTCCAATGAATTCCGCCTCGTATGTCTTCCCATCCATTGTAGAGATTTCAATAAACGTTGGATTAGTCTTAACTGAAAACCCTGAAAGACCCTGCATTCCGGCGCTGTTGTTCAGTGACGAGCCGTTAAATATTACCATCCCGTCCCGGCTGACTATAGTCCCTAAATATCGTTCACTTTGCTTAGCAGTGTGAATACCAAATGATATTTCAAGCTTCATATCAATGATTACCGAAAACGACTGAATCTTTTGTTCAAGAAGATTGAAGTTGAATTTTTGAGCCAATGTTGACGGTGTCAAAAAAAGGATTAGAGCCAGAGCGAGCAATACCGCCGCCGCTGAAGTCGTAGTTCTATTCATTTATCTGCTCCTTCACTGTCTGGTTGAGCTTCAGTAGGACATAGCGTGTTCCACCGCTGCGGTTGACGGTCAGCAGTATCTTACCCTCGGCGATTTTCTTAAGACTCCTGTAAACAGAAATAAAATCAGCAAATTCGCTAATGTTAGTTTGGTTGATTGTAACAATTACATCTTTTGGCCTTAAACCCCCAATTGCGGCCGTGCTGCCGGATTTGACTCCCTTTACCAGCACACCCAGAGAATCTTCAAGATTGTTATCTATCTGCATTTGTCTTGTGATTTCCTTAACGGTAAATCCCCAGTTCTCAGCCTCAAAGTCTTCACCCTGAATATCGCCTAATTGCCCTGTAGTAATTTTGAAACTGTAAGTTTCTTCACCCCGCAGTATCTTCATAGCAAGTTCTGAGCCGGGGGTATGCTGAGCAATACGGCTATAGAAAGCAGGAAGCTCTTCAAGAAACCTTGCCGATACCGACACACCGTCAATTTCCAGAATGACATCGCCAGCCTTGAGAAAACTCTTCTCAGCAGGAGACCCGGGATCAATCGAGGACACCAACACACCTACATCTCTGTCAGTATTAAAAAACTTTTCCATCTCCTGAAGAGCCTGGCAATGAATGCCAATCCAACTACGAATGACTTCACCTTCCTGAAGAATAGCGGCGGTTACATCTCTCACAATGTTAATCGGGATAGCAAAACCGAGATTGTCAGCAAAAATCGTCGCACGGGAGTTAATACCAATGACATTTCCTGATAGATCAACCAGCGGACCGCCGGAATTACCCGGATTGATAGCGGCATCAGTTTGAATCCAGAGATTGTATCGTCCGGTACGTTCACCGGTGGGAAGTCGAACATTGTCATCAAAGAAACGATCGCAGGTGGATATCACACCTATTGAAATAGACCGCGAAAGAGACAACGGCGAACCCATAGCCAGCACAAACTGGCCAGTTTCGATAGAGTCCGAGTTGCCAAACACTGCAACGCTGAGAGTTCCGTTATATTCGTCAAGGTCCAGTTTGATTACAGCCAAATCGGTTAACGGGTCTCCGCCGACAAAAGTAGCCGATACCTGTTCCTTGTCGCTCAGAGTGCAAATTATCCGCTCGGCTTTACCGGCGACATGATAATTGGTAACTACATAGCCGTCCGGATGAAACACTATTCCCGATCCAACAACCGCTTGTTTCTCAAGTTCTCCCGTGCTGTAATTTTTTACAACCGGTTGAATATGTACCAAAGCCGGAAGGACACGGTCCCTGGCATCAAAAATTTGCTGCTGAAGTGTAGCGCCAGTTACTGAGGCTAAACACATAACAAAACAAAACAATAAGGATAATCCACGCACAAATATCATCAGGTCTCTCCGTAGTTCAAGCCGCTAATCATCGTACATTCTGTAAGACTGAAGGTTCAGGCATATTTGAACCTCCAGTCTGTTAAATGACTTACAGAGTATAATGTGCACAATGCCTTCACAACAAGCTTTAAGATGAAGGTGCGCCGAAGGCGTGATGATTTGATAGCCGGTATAAATCCTGCATTTTGGTTCCAATCGTAACACAATAGATATGAGTTTGTTTCGCATAATTCATAACATTAAACGAAGACAGGGTTCCGACCGCAAAAAAAACACCTTAGAAATGCAAAAAAAGATTGCCATAATCTTTAAGAATACTATTATATTAAAATTGGGATGACTATATCGAACCTTTTACACCGTGAGATTGAAGTCAAGATTGATCTCAGTTCGTTTGTGAACTACCTGAAGCTAATTGGGCTTCTTGGGCAAATTGACTATGAGCTACATCAGGTGAATTGCTTCTTTGATACTGAGGACAATTTGTTATCTGGTAATGGCTGGGCTTTGCGGATTCGGACTGAAGAACAAAGCGGATTAGTCACACTCAAAAGTAATGCGTCTTTATCTGACAAGGTTGCCATCAGGAATGAATTTGAAGCCCCAATTCCTTACGACACTGCGGTTGAAATAATTCAGCTCAAACAAGATATTTTTACTCTGGATGTTCCGCCTGTTGCTTATATCAAAGAGCAGTTTGGGGATATCAAACTGGCGAGGTTAGTACATTTTGAAAATAATCGCCAGCGAAAATCTTTCAAGACAGATGACTATACTTACAATTTTGATGTTGATACCACGACTTTTTCTGATGGATCAGTTGATTACGAACTCGAGATAGAACTTCCCAGCGAAGATCAGGTGGATACTTTATATGACACCCTTCGAACGTTGTTTACTTCTCTGGCCATACCATTTGAGAGTCAGACCAAATCCAAACTTGCTCGCGCTTTGGACCGAATTGATAGGTTTTAACAGGTACTTTCTTTCCGTTACTATATACGACAATCTCCCCGCCTTTGGCGGGCACGCCCGCCTGTCAAGCGGACAGGTAGCGCCTCAAAATTGTTCTCCCAACCCACTGCAAAGGGCTTGTTGAAGAAGTATCCTTTGTATCTAAGCCCCAATGGATTTGTCATACCAGCGAACGCTGGTATCCAGTCACGCCTCGGCGCATTTCCAAATTCAGTTGGTATAATTGAACAGGCAATCCGCCTAGGCGGACTGGACGGGCAATGCCTGCTTGACAGGCAATGCCTG
>JAYEIF010000056.1:0-22395 GCA_034659895.1 Candidatus Zixiibacteriota bacterium | reverse complement strand
CTTGTTATACCAGATCGCACAGTAGCGGCTTTTGAAATCCTTGCAGAAAGTCATTCAAGCAACGAAACTACTCAATTGATTGATAATTATCGAAATCTATTGGAAGAATGGCAGCAGGATTAAAGTAACTCTGTTGTTTTTATGCCCAAGACTAGGTTTGCTAAACTTAGGATAACATAAGTGAAACAAAGTTCGACAACAACAAATATGATAGGATGAAAATATATTATATATGAGTATCTCCACTAGATTTTTATTCACAATTATTGCATTGGTTGCAGTGCTATCTGTACTTGAATGTAATAAAACAGAGAAAAAGGCCACTATTCGCAAATTCCCATATCCATACCGTGCAGCTCTATCTATTTGCTCAGATATTGACCGAACCACAAGCATTGATAAATTCCTTGATATACAGAAGTTCCTGAACTTGGATAGGGAAACAGCGTATGGTTTAGGACTTAATCTCGACATCGGTAACTCGTTTTGGTTCTACAATCAATATTACCAAGAGCAAATAGCTTTACATTCCAATGATTCCTTGTCCGAAGAAATAACTAAATTTGATCCAAATTTGGGGATCTCACTGTTTATCGGAACTAGTGATAGTTTATGGTCATATGCAGATACTCTTATTAGCCTTATAAGATCTGGCCATCTTGATTGCCTGCACAGTTATGGGCACTTCCACAAAGGCGGATTCAATCGTGATCTATGCATTCAGGCGATTGATCTGTTCAAACGTGAGTCATTGACCGTTGATGTATTTGTCAATCATGGAGCCGAAGAAAACCAGAACAATATTGGCGAGGCGTCATGGTTCCTTGGAGACAACCTTGGAACGGACACCTACCATACCGATATGTCTGTTTCAATGGGTATCAAATTCATATGGCGTGGACACGTAACTCACTGTATTGGTCAGAACGGATGTTTCTCAATTGTAAACCTAGCCAAACAGGGTTATGAATTCATACAGGACATTATGTATAAAGAACAGAATTACCATCACGATAACAAATTGGTTCATGTTTATAAACTCGATGATAATCAAAAGGTGTTTGAATTTGTACGTTACAATAATCAGTTTGGTAAGTACTCCATTGCTCATGAAGAGTATATTGCTCACCAACTCGGGCAGGATCAGATTAATGATCTAGTTGACAAAAAAGGATACATGATCTTCTACACTCATTTGGGAACCAACCCACATCAACCATATCTGTCACTGTCAACAGTAGGTGCTTTGCGACATATAAAGGAGAAGTATGATCGGGGAGAACTCCTAGTAGCAACGACTTCACAATTGTTGAACTACTATGTCCATCAGAAATATCTATATTGGCGAGAGGAAAACTGGAATGGCAACTTGCATATAATAATTGACAGTATCACTAATGAAGTGGAGGGTTCATATGTCCCATGTGAAAAAGATCTTGCCGGAGTGACTTTCTACGTTCCTGAAGATTGTAAAGTAGTTCTAAGTATAAACGATAACCCAATTCCATTTGTAAGAAATGCTAAAGACCAGACTGGCAAAGAATCAATTTCGATACCTTGGCAAACATTGAAATTCCCCGATTTTAAGAAACTATCACTACAAAATTGATAAAAGTGATAGCTATACTGTTCATTTTATTCTTATTCACCATTGATGCCACAAGAACGTAATCTTTCTTTTACGTCCCACTTTGGTATATGATAACTATCTTTGAAATAATCATAAAATGGGAAATAATGTCAACAGAATGAATTCTTGTACAGCATATGCTTTACCAAACAATAATGAATATGATTGATATACCAATTCGAATCCATTTGACCACAAAAAATAACACAAAATCAATACTGCCTTAGAACACATAAACTACCGCTTTACAGTAAGCAATATTGATAAGCAAAGGAGAATCTAAAGTGACTGAAAAAACCTCATAAACAGTTATCTTTTAGGTCAATCATATTCCTGAAATTATCAAGCTTCACTTGCAAAAACCGCAAATTACTTCCTCAACAACTTACGAACAACATCAAAAAATCAAAATTCTCAGGATTGCTCAGTCTCTTTTTCAGTCTCACTTTCCTTAATGGAAGGATCTCTGATAATTAGGGCAATCGGAATCAAAATGCAGTATCCGATTACTAACAGTACCGGCGCCAGTGTTATCGATCCCTGACCAAGGGTAATATATCCAAGTATGATTGTTACAAAAGCGATGGCAAAAACAATATAGTTTCTTTTACCAAAAGGCCACTTGGTCTCACCTTGAATAATCTCATTTGTTTTTTTACTTATCTTAGCCATAATCCTTGTACTAATTAAGGGGTATTCAATCAACTATGTCAAGATGTTTTATCCGTTGATGTTGTTTCGTGTTGTTTATACAATGAACCGAGCCCTATTGCCCAAATGAACATAAGCATTTCGCGCACTTCTTCATCGGCAAAGGTAGCTTCAGTCACCGATGAAACAAGAAACACTACTGACCCAATCAACGCAGCCATAAGATAGACCTGATTTGTTTTGGGAGGACTACGTTGTCCAATCCAGAATAAGTAAAGGATAACCAACCAGATACCAATATAGAACAGCATAGCTGGAATACCCCCATTTGCTGCGATATTAATCAGGTCATTATGAGCATGAACGTGCTTCTTCCTCGCCTGAACATCGGTTGGGAGTCTCTTTGCATATTCCACTCGAAAATTCTCCAGCCCGACTCCAAAGAGCGGATTTTCCTTAACAAGGCTGAAGGAATTTTTCCAAATAAATGGTCGTCCCATTTTGTCATTTGTGCTCAACTCACGCTGGAGATTACTTTCTACTCTGTCAGATAAACCCGGGGTTAAAAATAAAATACCGATGGCAACAATAATGACACTGATACCATAGAGCCAGTAACGACGACCTCGAATTAAGATGAGTAACAAAACACCAAACACCAACGCTAAGATTGATCCCCTGCTGTAACTGAATATCGCCGCACTTCCAGCCAGAAGTGCACTTATGATAAACAGAATACGGTATCGTTGAGCAAACTCATGTTTACTGGCTAATCCAAGAGTCAAAAGAAATCCAGATGCTGTAACGAAATAATTCCCAAAGGTTAAAGGGTGGGGAAAATTACCGCAGACCAAGTAACCGAAATCTTTCGCTGGTATCAATGGCTTAACTCGAAACCAGTCAATCCCAATAAAATGCTGAAGCACACCATAAGCTCCAACCACAGCCACACTGACGGCAAATGCAGTTACCAGATAACGACGGTATTGATTGTTGGCACACAAATACACTCCGATTGGAATTGCAAGAAATAGCCATTCTTCTTTCACCGCAATGACAGATGTAACTGGAGTTGGTCCCATCAATGATGAAAGAATCATCCACCCTAT
The DNA here is from genome assembly GCA_034659895.1 of Candidatus Zixiibacteriota bacterium. Lineage (GTDB taxonomy): Bacteria > Zixibacteria > MSB-5A5 > GN15 > FEB-12 > B120-G9. Next base: position 19,005 of record JAYEIF010000056.1, on the reverse strand, counting down.
GTACATAGCGACAATCAAATAGAAACGCAAAAGCTTATTGCTGAAGGGATTAAACGGTTTTACTGCTATTAGAGTTAGAAAACCAATCAGTGATAATCCTAATGTTATCTGAGTGGCTGCAATTGAAAAAGTAGAACTGATTACGTACAACAGATAAAAGCCAAAGACAAAATGAAACAAGTACCTGGTGACGGTTTCCCTCATCCGGACAGATCACTTTCGAGAAATTCCACCAGCATGTGGATGATAAAAATATGCTCTTCCTGAATGCGTTGTGTTGATATATGAGGAACTATCAAAGTTCTGTCAAGATTCCTTGCCAATTTGCCGCCCTTACCTCCCAAAAGGCCTACTGTAAGAACTTTTTTTTCACGAGCTGTATGAACAGCAGTCATCAAATTGGTAGAATTACCTGAAGTAGAAATAACAAATAATAAATCACCTTTTTGTCCCAAACCTTCAACTTGTCGGGAAAAGATTCTGTCATAACCAAAATCGTTTGCGGCAGCAGTCATAACCGCAGGGTCAACACATAGAGCAATGGCAGGTAACGACTGACGTGTCCGTGCTGAAGTAAGGCGAACAATCATTTCACCAGCAAAATGCGAGGCATCAGCAGCCGAACCACCATTACCAGCGATAAGAACTTTCCCTCCGGAACCAAGAACGCCGGACATCAAAGCCGCAACATCAAGAATATCCTCCCCCAAATTATCAATGACAGACTTGCGCAGAATAGCTGTTTCTCCACCAAGTTTTTTGAGATACTGGATTCTTTCATCCTTGTTCATATATATACGAACTCCTTTGAATGTGTCGCTATGTTCAGGTCTCGCAAATAGTTAATTTATTAAGTGTTAATACTTGTACCAATTTATTTTTTCTACTGTCGGTTTCCAAAGAACAAATATGCTTTTATAAAGCATTTCCCTTTTTTCGCAAATATGCAATTATACTTTCAAATAATTCCTGTGAAATAGTGCTGTTTGCCACACTTCCCTGTGCGAAAGTTGGCTTGCCCCCCCCTTGACCATCAAAAAGCGGCAGTATTTCTTTAGATATCATTCCAACATGAATGCCATACTTCTTTGCAGCCTTACTGCTGGCAGAAGCCATAAATGTATATTTGCCCTTAACTTCACCCAAAGCAATAGCCACAACAATTTCTGACCTATCTTTCTGTTTATCAATCCAACCAGCCATGATATCACGGTCAGTTATACCAAAATCGTGTGTTATCAATGTAAGTTCGCCTATTGCCTGTTCTTTTCCCACGTTCTGCCCTTCACCGGAGAACATCTCTGCCTTAAGTTTCTTTATTTCCTTTTGTAACTTAAGATTACTATCATTAATCTCACGAACTCCATCGAGTGCTTCAATTTCGGTACGGCTAACTATTCTGGATATCTCTTGACGGAAATTCTTCGCTTCGAGCATATAATCTATTGCGACATCGCCGGTGATAGCTTCCAAACGACGCACACCTGAAGCAATTCCGGCTTCCATTGTGATGAAGAATGGTCCAATCTGCGAGACGTTGGCAACATGGGTCCCTCCGCATAGTTCCTTAGAGAAATCGCCAATAGATACAACCCGCACTGCGTCTCCGTATTTTTCGCCAAATAGCGCTGTCGCTCCTGTCGCACGAGCGGCTTCAATATCCATAATTTCTGTATCAACCAGTGTGCCAGAGAGAATCTGGTAATTGACTATTTTCTCAACTTCGTTTATCTCTTCAGGCGTCATTGGCTGATGATGTGAGAAATCAAAGCGTAAACGATCCGGTCCTACATAAGAACCCGACTGCTTGATATGATTACCGAATACTTGCCGTAATGCCGCTTGAGTCAAATGCGTGGAGGTATGGTTGCGCATAATCGCCCATCGGCGGTCAGTATCGACCTGAGCCAGAACCGGCTGACCGGCTTCTATAGTTCCGGACTTGACCTTTCCCATCAAAGCAATTCCTTCGCCGCTCTGAACAGAACTCTCAACATCGAAACTAAACTCGCCATCAGCCGAATAAACCCATCCTGTGTCACCAATTTGCCCACCGGCTTCAACATAAAAAGGTGTGTCTTCCAACACTATATACTGTTGATTAGGTTTCAAATCCAAAGAGCATTCTTTCACTACTGTTCGTAGTGGTTCATTCAGTTCATTATGATTGAGCCGACACCACTTCGAACTTGGTAAATGTTTCACAAAATCAACGTTCTGTGAAAAAACACCACCAGCCTTCGACTGCTCCTTTTGTTGCGCCATCCCACTATCGAAACCTTCCCTGTCGAGTGTGAATCCCTGCTCTGCAGCCATTACTTCTGTCAGGTCATACGGGAAACCATGAGTATCATACAGCTTGAATATCTCTTCGCCGTCAACCACTGTACTTCCAGTTTTTTCCATCTTGGATGCTACTTGACCGAATAACTCAAGACCTGTTGCAAGTGTACGGCCGAATGATTCTTCTTCGGCACGTATGACATTTTCTATATGGGATTGCTTCTCTTTAATCTCAGGATATGCATTCCCCATTTGGTCAACGAGAGCTGGAACGAGATGGTAAATAAATGGCTCCTCCATACCAAGCAATCGTCCGTGTCGAGCAGCACGTCGCAAGATACGCCGCAGAACATACCCCTGCCCTTCGTTTGAAATACCGGCGCCGTCGGCAATGGCAAATGTCAGAGCGCGAAGATGATCCGCAATAACCTGATGTGAAGTAACATTGTCCTTATACTTAGTGCCTGTAATGTCCGACACAGCCTTAATCAAACCTTGGAAGAGATCAATTCCGTAGTTGGAATCCACATTTTGCAAAATAGCCGCAATTCGTTCCAGTCCGGCACCTGTGTCCACCGAAGGTTTGGGAAGATCAATCGTATGACCATCTGGCTGAGTGTCAAACTGCATAAAGACCAAATTCCATATTTCAACGAAACGCTCGGTCTCACCATTGACGACATCTTCCGGACCGGCGCCAAAACGTTCGCCACGATCATAATGTATCTCGCTACATGGACCGTTGGGGCCAGTCGGTCCCATCGACCAGTAATTGTCTTTCTTCCCGAACCGTAGGATACGTCCGTTTTTCAACTCCGGTGCTATCTTTCCCCACAGGTCAAAGGCATCGTCGTCAGTCTCGTAAACGGAGGCGTACAATCTGTCAACCGGCAAAGCCAGCTCTTTGGTTATCCATTCCCATGCCCAGACGATAGCTTCTTCTTTGAAATAATCACCAAAAGAAAAGTTACCTAGCATTTCGAAAAAAGTATGATGCCTTGCGGTAAAACCGACATTGTCCAAATCGTTATGCTTTCCTCCAGCTCGAATACATTTCTGCGAACTGACCGCCCGGGAATATGGTACTTTGCGCTGTCCGGTAAAAACATCCTTGAACTGATTCATCCCTGCATTGATGAACAGCAATGTTGGATCATTAAAAGGGATTACCGGTGATGATGTAACCAGACGATGATCATAACGCTGAAAGAAATTCAGGAATGATTGACGAATCTCTGAAGTATTAATATTCTCTACCTCGTTTCACAGTCAATAAGTTCATCAACAGCCGTCTTTGCGACCTGATAGCTAAAGCCTCTTCGGGCCAGATAATTATATGACTTGCGCTGAACCACTTCAAGTTCAAAGTGTTCAAATTCTTGAAGACGCTGTTTCAAAGCTGCCATAGCCAGCTCTCTTTCATCTATCCCTGTTAATGTAGTTTTAGCTACATCTTCGCTAGTTAATCTGTCGATGTACTTCTTTTGAAGGAATGCAATCAGGTAGGATCGACCGCACGGCTTCCGCTTAATCAATTGCTGAGCTAAATTGTAAGCATATTGGGTATCATCAAGAATTCCCTGTTGAATAAGTTCCCCAATGATATCGTCTACCAACTCATTATCAAAACCCTTCCGCCGTAATTTGAACGATAACTCACGACTGGCATATTGCCTTATAGCCAGCAATCGAATTGCCTTCTGCCGACATTCAAGACGTTTCGCTTCAACATAAAGCTGCTCTACTTGCAAATCAGTAAGAACAATCCCCTCAACCAGCTGAAAACGATGTAACAATTCCTCATTAATCCGCAGCGGCTCATCAAGGGAAGATATTTCTATCACTACTTTCGAACCCTTGCGAGTGATTTTTTCCAATTTTATTTTATCCGTCAAAACCAATACCTCCTGATCAACAGATTCAATATATACATTTGCGGAACCCATAGAAGATAAAAGAACAATTGTATTCCAAAGTACGTAATAATACGTCAAAAATTATAGTCGCTTCGTTTTTTTCATTGACAGAAGGATATTGATGTTGGATACTATATTTAAAGACCTGTGGTAATAGTCTTGCAACTTGTTGTTGTACGTCAGGTTCAAAAGAGAGGGAATTTACCTTTTGGTACCCTCCTATTATTGAGCAACTTAGAAATGAATAATATTGTTATGTTAATTTTTTACATATTCATAAACAAACACTCTGAGAGGAGCACACATGGATCTTGACCTCCAGGGAAGCATAGAGCGCTTCACATTGCCTGAAATCTTACAATTAATAGCATCAAGTCGCAAATCAGGTACACTCGGGATTCAAAAAGATGACTCCATAGTGATGGTCTATTTCAAAAAAGGTGAAGTCATCTATGGTTATGGCCCACGAGAGACATTTCATCTTGGACAGTTGCTTAAAGAACGTAAAGTGCTCAACTCCGATCAACTTGATGAAGCCATTAAGATTCAGGCCAAAAGTGAAAACTCCAAACGCCTTGGTGAGATTCTGATTTCTCAACGCTTCATTGATCGCGCTGATTTGGAATTGGTTGTCAAAAAGCAAGTTGAAGAACTTCTTTATTCGTTGCTCTCATGGCAAACCGGTTCGTTCAAATTCTACGAGAATCAATACCCAACTGACGAAGAAATACAGGTAAGACTTTCAGTAGAGAATATCATCCTTGAAGGACTACGGCGACTTGATGAAATGAACATGGCGAAAGAAACGTTGCCGAATATGGATGCTGTATATACGATATCAGCAACACAAGCCGGACGTTCGCGGGAAATCAACATGCGAGCGGCAGAGTGGAACATAATGGCTCTTGTAGATGGCCACCGCTCTCTTGAGCAGATATGTAAATTGTCGCCAGCGCCACACGATGAGACAATCGCTATGCTGGCACAATTGAGTCTGGCTGGAATTATCACAAAAACAGACAGGAAACCTGCGGAATCATCTGTAAATTTGGAAAAGATGGTAAACCGTCTTGCTAATTTATTTGAGGACTACATCACAGAAAAATCCATCAACCGCCTGACTGAAAGAAACATTACAAAAACCACTGTGGAGCGTGTCGATTGAGTCAATATGAGACCCTAAAAACTCTTGAAGGCGTCCTTGAGTCATTTCTCGATAGAATTGTAATGCTCAAGCAAGACCGCATAGATGTTCTGGAGGGTATTAACAATCTGGATGATATTGCTCAATCTTCATCAGATGGTTTCGAGGTTGCAGATCGTATAGGTGAGTGGTTTGCCGGACATAATCGCTGGCTTTCGAAGAATATCTTGAAAACCAGCGATATTGAAGGAATCAGCCACCTTCTCTCGAACATTCAGACACGCTTAGATATTACCGAAGAATCTTCTCCAGCAGAGAAAAAGATTTTATCCGAAATAGAGCGATGGAATCGCTCTAAGAAAACATCACAGACTGTCCATACTCCTGCTCGGGAACAAAGCCACAAAATAGTTCTCAAGCGCAAGGCGGAACAACCTCCTGAAAAACAGGAGAAGTCCATTGCCTTATTTGATAAAACTTTGAGACGTTGCCTGAGTATGTTGGGACGTTCCAGCATAAATAAAAAGCATCTGCTTTCAGCTTTGGATGACAGTCTTCGGACAGCCTCGATACAGAAAAATAAAGATGCCTTGCTTTTGTCTGCATTTACTATATATTATCTAAAGCAAAATGGCTATAAAGTTGAGCCGTATGTAAAAAGGCTCAAAGAGACTGAACGTCTTTTGAAAGGAGATAAACCTAATGCTTAATCCTTCAGAAAAGGCGTACTGTCTTGCCCTGCTGGCGTTGAAGCATAAAGATTATCGGATTGCATCCGATCACTTTAACAAAGCGGCTTCCGGGTTTAAGGCGGATAAGGAGTTCAATCTGTATCGTAAGACGACACAGTTACTTCTGGCAGTTAAGCAAGAAATAGCCGTTTTGGAGATGAAGAAAGAAGATAAACTAGAAATCGAGGAGATACTGCCAAATGGCTAAAAAACAAAGCTTTGCTGACAAATCCAACAAAAGAAAATTCGCCAAAATATGTCCAGTTTGTGATGAAGAGATACATTTCATCAAACACGTTAAAGCTGTCAAAAGTGAGAATGGATGGAAATACCGCTCGTCTAACGTTGGCGTATGCAAATGCAACGAGAAAGAAATCTACGGGTAAGTTTCATTTACCATTGATGATTATCAAAACCCTCCGTCTATTAATCGGAGGGTTTTTTGTTTGCTAAAATGCCACTTAGGAAAGATGGAAACTATACACTTGATATTGCAAATCAGCTAAGTCTTCCCATATAACTCAAGATTATCTCACTGATTATCAAAACTATAAAGAGCCTTTCCTATAACTATTGCTCCAACTAAAACTCACACTCCCAATTTTTTCAGTGTCGTAGGAATATCGGTAAATGTTTTACAGGCGTATGCACCGTTGTCAGCTAACATTTCTAACTTTTCTTTTGCGGTTCCCATCCTGCCTTCTACAATTGCACCAGCATGTCCCATACGCTTACCGGGAGGAGCGAATATGCCACCTATCATCACAAGTACTGGAGTTTTCATATCCGGAATTACCTTGCAGGCTTTCTCTTCGTAGACGCCACCAATTTCACCCGTTAAAACTATCGCCTTAGTCTCAGGGTCTTCTTCAAACTTTAGAAGTATTTCGTCAAATGTTGACCCCAAAACCGGATCACCACCCAACCCAACACAGGTTGATTCACCATAATCTGAACGAGTAAGAGTATCAGCTATATAGTAGGTTATTGAACCGGAGCGGGAAACAGTACCAACCTTCCCAGCTTTGAAAGCAATATCCGGCATAATACCGAGATTAGCCTGACCGGGGGAAATAACGCCTGCAGTGTTACCTCCAATTACGGTCGTACCGTGCATAACTGCTTCCCGACGGACATGGAGCATATCGTGAATCGGAATGTGTTCCGGAATAATTACAAGGAATTTGATTCCTGCCCTTATAGCCTCAACAGCCGCTTCCTTGACAAACCGCGCAGGCAGGAAAATAGCCGACACATCAGCGTCAGTCTGTTTGACACACTCCTCAACAGTATCAAAAACTGGTTGGTTACTAACCTTTTGACCTCCCTTGCCGGGAGTAACGCCACCGACGATATTAGTACCATATTCAATCATCCGCGCGGTGTGAAATTTTCCCGCACCTCCTGTAATTCCCTGCACCATAATTTTACTGTCTTTCGTTACCAGAATAGCCATCACTCACCCCCTTTTGCCTGACGTGCTAATTCAACAGCGCGCTTTGAAATCTCCTCGATTGGTGTCTCAATACCGTGCGCTTCGACTAACTTAAACATATCTGGATTTTCTTCCTTTGCTTCTGTAAACATCCGCACACCTTCCTGCCACACATTGCCAGTCATCCGCATAACCATCGGTTTTGACAGACCGTGCTCTTTGAGAAACATGATAACCCCCTTTGCGAAATCGTCACAACGGCTGATACCGCCAAAACGCGCCCCAAAAATAACATCGACGTTCGGGTTTTCTTCAAGCAACACCAGCATTTTAGCAATTCTTTCAGGACTTGGACCTCCTCCGGAGTCCATAAAATTAGCCGGTTTACCACCATAGTAGTGAATGAAATCGTTGCCCATAATACCAAAACCCGCTCCACCGGGAAACATTCCAATATTCCCATCGAGATCAAGGTAAGGTATCCCCCATTCTGTAGCCTGCCGTTCACGGGGAGTCATCTCGCCTTCCTCATGGCGCATTTCAATCCCTATATCCTTAAGTTCAGACTGGCGAAAAATAGCATCATCATCTAATGAAACTCGAGCATCTGCTGCAATCAACTGATCGTCGGCAGTTAGTACCAACGGGTTAATTTCAACTAATTTGGCGTCATATTTGCGAAACATATTATACAGGTTGACAATGATTGGAGCGGCTTTCTTAAGCAAACTACTGGGAATACCAATTTTTTTGGCTATCCCGATAGCATCGAAACCGTACAGATCCTGGTCTAAACGTAACTCTTTCTTGATAATTTTCTCTGGGTGTGTTGCAGCGGTTTCTTCGATATCCACACCACCTTCACCCGATGCAATTACTACCAATGTGTAATTAGAGCGATCGATTGTAACACCAAGGTAGTATTCCTGCTTGATGTCCAATTTTGGCTCAACCAACACACGTTCGACTGGAAACCCTTTAATCTTCAGATTAAACAATTCCTTGGCAATAGTGCGGGCTTCATTGGCTCCACTGGCTAACTTTATTCCACCAGCCTTGCCGCGACCGCCTGTGAGAACCTGACTTTTGACTGCTACTGATCCGCCGAGGTCATCAACGACAGCGAACACCTCATCCGGAGTAGTAGCCAGCCGTCCATCCGGAACCGGAATATTGAACTTTTTGAAAAGCTGTTTACCTTCAAATTCGTATAATCTCATTTATCCAATCCTCTCATTAATTGGCATCTCGACGCCGAATATTCAAGTTATGTTAATTTAGGTTTCGTCCTGTTTTTGTCAACAGGAATCGCAAAAAAGCAAAGTTTAGTTGAGATGTTGTATTTGCTATTTGTAAACAACGTATCTGATTTAGTCTGAAGTTTCTTTGCCAGCTACAAAAAAGTCCTTTAATTATGATAATTGACTGCCAAGTAAAGCCAAGCCGCCGTCTTATCTGAAACAAATATAACTGTAGTGGGAACTTTCATACCTATTTATAGTGTAAAAGAGGAACATAGAAATTCTAATCAAGCGCAAATGAACAAAAGTTTTGCCTTGACTTAAGAAAAGGAAACACTAAATTATTAAGCTTAAATTGAGATGGGATAAGAACTTCTAAAGTTTTGTTGGAGGAAATATATGTACGCTGTCTTTGAAGTTTCTGGAAGCCAATTTACGGCTCAGGAAGGGGATATATTAAAAGTCCCTCTTCAGAAATCTGAATCGGGAGATAAAATAGACATTGAAAATGTCCTGCTCATAAAGGATAAGGACAGTGCTCTCATAGGCACTCCAACCGTGGCTGATGCGAAGATTGAAGCTGAAGTTATTGGCAATGTCAAGAATGACAAAGTGCTAATTTTTAAGTACAAGCGTCGCACGAAATATCGCCGTACTATGGGACACCGACAAAAAATCACGGAAATTAAGATAAATAAGATTGTATCACCTGGTAATTAAGATCTCTTGACTTCCGCTTATAGACAAAGAGCACGGATTGCCCTTTTCTGTTGCATTATCCTGCTTGCAGGAGTTCTGTCGGGCTTAGCTCAGCAGCAATATCGAATTGTCGATGTCGCAGTAGAGGGAAATCATGTAGCAACACGTTCCCTTATCTTGGGAGTTTCTTCGCTCGATACCGGCAATTCACTGACATCAACAGATGTAGCTAAAACTATACGTCGTCTTTATGGCCTGGGGATATTTTCTGATGTGAGGATTGACGCAGAACCGGTAACAGGCGGAGTTAAGATTTATATCATTGTTAAGGAACTACCTAAGCTGACCGGACTGGAATTCTCTGGTAATGATGAGATAAGCACCAAAGATCTCCGGGAGCAGCTCGGCCTTGGTGTGGGTGGGTACATTTCACCTTATCTTGTTCAGGAGAAAAAGAATGAAATCCTTGAAGCTAATGCAAAGGAAGGTTACTTTCAGGCAAGTGTTACACCCAGCCTAAACTACAATTCGGATTCCTCCGAAGCCGTTCTCAGCTATCTAATTGATGAAAAATCTAAAGTAAAAGTCGAGAAGGTTGTTATCACTGGCAACAAGAAAATCGAAGATGACGACTTAATCGATAATATGCGCAATCGCAAACGAGGATTTCTTAGAAGTTCTGACTTTGCTCAGGACAAGTATGATGAAGATCTTGAGAAGGTAATCGCTGAGTATCATAAAAAGGGCTTCATCGATGCATATCTAATCTCTGATTCTATCTATATTGATACAACTCGCAACCGAATGACCATATATCTCGATGTGTATGAAGGGCCTAAATACTATTTCGGTGAAGTTACATTTAGCGGGAATGAAGAACTGTCGGACAAAATGCTTCACAGCATTATGAAATTCAAATCGGGAGAAGTGTTCGATAAAGAAAAATACGATGTATCATGGGAAGAATTGGGTTCGGCTTATTATGAAATCGGTCACTTGCATGTTCAAATCATAGATGAACGGCAAACGCAGGAAGATTCTATTATTAATGTAAATTACGAGATTAGCGAAGGTCTTCCCTCACACATCAATCTGGTTAATATCGTCGGTAATTACAAAACTAAGGAGAAAGTCATACGACGAGAGCTTTCTACTCGACCAGGGCAAAAGTTTAACCGCACACGTCTAATTCGATCGATACGTGATGTCATGGCGTTGAATTTCTTTACAAAGGTAGAACCAACTCCGATAAATTTACCTAATGGCGATGTAAATATTGAATTCAATGTAGAAGAAAAACAAACTGGCCAGATCTCAGCCGGAGCAGGGTATAACAGTATGGATAAGCTGGTTGGCACTTTCGGTATGGGCATTCCAAACTTCAGAGGGAACGGCCAGAATCTCTCTTTCAACGTAGATTTTGGCAGTCGCCGTAACTCTTTTTCGGTTTCGTTCACTGAACCCTGGCTTTTTGACCGTCCTACCCTTCTTGGAATCAGTGCCTTTTCTACTAACAGACGGTGGTATGACGATTACACTGAAGGTCGCAGAGGTGGATCAATTCGCCTTGGGCGACGTCTCAACTGGCCTGACAACTACTTTAGAATCTATACTTCGTATGCGCTGGAACGTAATCGTTTCTATGACTTCGACGACAACTACCTCGATCAAAACTCCTACAAATCAAGCCATTACTATGATAACCCAGCAACTACTGACACCAGATATGATGAACCACTTGCTCAAACTATCTACGGTCCCTATCCTGGATCTGTGATTAGCTACGGTGAAAATGCTCATACAGCCTCCAGATTTTCTTTCACAGTTGTTCGTGATTCTCGCAACCTGCCAGAATTTGCTACAAAAGGCTCAATCTTGTCATACCATTTTGAGAATACCGGAGGGATTATGGGGGGATTTTGGAAATACCAAAAACATAAGCTCTCTTTGTCCAAGTTTATACCTTTATTTTGGAATATGGCTATTGCAGCCAAGGTAGAATACGGCTTTGTAACATCACCGGATGGTGATAACCGTATCCTAATTTCAGATCGTTTTACCCCCGGAGGAACATCATATGATGGTATAGTACGTGGTTACGATGATGGAAGCCTTACTCCGGATTCTACTGTAACCCAATCTGATACCAGCTTCTTCTACAATGACCCGAACGCTGTGGCAGGAGTCGATCCGGCACAAGATACAACTTTCAGTAGCTACCAGACCCGCGTCCGCGGCAAGTATATGCTGATTACCAATCTCGAATTACAAATACCAATTTCAGAAAACCAGATTTATGGGCTGTTATTTTTCGATGCCGGTAATTCATGGCTTAATAGAAATGATATAAAACCACTGAGCGGATTGTATCGCGGGGTTGGGTTCGGTTTCAGAGTTGTGGTACCATCCATTGGGACAATCGGATTTGATTTCGGTTATTCCCTCGATAACGTTTATGGTCAGGAAAAGGGCTGGAACCCCCATTTTCAGATGGGAACAACATTTCGATAATAATACTTTTCACGGAGGTTTGATATGATAGGAATTAAAAGAATTTCTTTTGGATTGGCCATTGTTGGGTTAATCATGCTATGGAGTTGTGGCTCAAACGTAGAAGCCCAGGGACTTAAAATAGGATATGTCCAAGATGACCGAATTTATCAGGAGTATGAAGCTTGGGCTAATGCTCAGAAAGATTGGGAACTAGAACGAAAATCATGGGAGGAAGAAGCTTCGGACAAACAGGAAGAACTCCAAGAAATAAAGTCTGAATATGAAAAGCAGAAACTTATCCTTTCCGATGAAAAAAAGCGTGAGCGGGAAGCTGCCATTCGCACTAAGGAAGAGGCGCTCGATGCTTTCACACGTCAAGTTTATGGCCCTGGTGGAACAGCCGAAAAGAAACAAGACCAACTTATTCAACCATTATTAGATAAAATAAGCAGGGCAATTGAAACGGTGGCTATTGAAAACAACTATGATGTTATCTTTACACTTCAGGGAATCGGCTACATTAAGGAAAGCTATGACGTAACCGACAAAGTGCTCGAGTTGCTTAATAACAATGAACTCGGAGAATAACCCTCTGTATACACTGGCTATTATTGCTAAAAAAGTTGGTGGAACAGTTGAAGGTAATAAAAATATTGAAATAAGCGGTGTTGCCCCGATTGAGTCAGCTAGAACAGGACAAATTAGCTTTGTAGCTAATCACCGCTATAACAAATACATAGAAACAACCTCAGCCGCCGCGCTTGTGCTTGACCCAGAAACCAAATGCACTCATCTTCCAGTACTTCGACATCCTCTCCCCTATCTGACTTTTGCTCATATCATCGACTTATTCTATCCCGATGAACCTCTTGTAGAACCGGGTATTCATAACTCTGCTGTAGTTGCTAAAAATGCCTCAATCGACTCTACCGCACGTGTTGGTCCATTGTGTCACGTATGCGACGATGCTGTTATTGGTAAGGGATGTCAGTTATCGTCATCTGTTTTCATAGGACATGGGGTTACGCTTGGGGGAAATTGTCGCTTTTACCCGGGAGTGAAAATTCTTGATGGTTCACATATCGGTAATAATGTTATTATCCATTCCTCAACAGTGGTGGGGTCTGACGGTTTCGGATTCGTCGAATCAGAAAAAGGGCTAAAAAAAATAAAACAGGTTGGCTGGGTGGAAATCGATGATGAAGTTGAAATAGGATCTAATGTATCAATCGACCGTGGAGCCCTTGGTCCAACTCGAATTGGTCGCGGAACAAAAATTGATAATCTTGTACAGATAGCCCACAATGTTGAAATCGGACAGCATTCAATCATTGTTTCTCAAGTTGGTATTTCCGGTTCGACAAAGATAGGAAATGGAGTCGTTCTTGGCGGACAAGTTGGATCAGTTGGTCATATTGAGATTGGAGACGGGGCTAAAATTGGAGCTCAGTCTGGTATCTCCAAATCTGTACAGCCCGGCAAAACCCTGTTTGGAACACCGGCTCGCGACATAATGACCACCAAGCGAATTGAGGCTTCTCTTGTACGTCTGCCTGAATTGTTGAAACGAGTGAAAAAAATCGAGGACAAACTCGATAAATAATCAAGTTATCAGCTTCTTTTCCAGTTGCACCATTCTTTGCCAGTTGTCTTCCATTACTTCAACGTGTTGAATAACACGACCGGGATTATTTGCTGCAGCAGCTTCTCGGATTGATTGCAACACTTCCCATTGTTGTCTGTTTATTATTTTCAAAGCAGCTACTTGCTGCCCAAGAATTATAACAGTGTTGTTTAGTTCATTGGTAATAGTACGCAGATTTGGAGATGCCTTTATCACACTCACTCGACTTGCCAGATCACCTGCCGCCATTTCACGCAACCTTGCCTCCAACACTGGGATTGAATCTCGAAAATGAGCCAAGAGCAGAAAAGAAGTAACACCAAAAGCTGTCAACGCTGCTATAGCCGCTGATATCATATATGGCATAAAGGTCAGAGCAGCCAACTCAAAAACGTTTTGTGCTTGCTCAAATTGAGCATCGCTCATAATATTATTGAAATAAAGTATTGTCGCCATTGACAAAGTAATTGCAGAGACGACTATCAAGCTAATCTTGAAATAAGCTCGCACAAAACCTCCTTTCAAAAACTCAACTATTAATGTAATACTTTAGAGCTGTCTCGTAATGTATGCCTATAGCGATTGTTACACTATTCTCTATCGGCATATTATAGCTCTATCTTCAGTGCAAAATCTGGGATTCAGTGCGGAAATATCAGACAGCAAAACAGCCCCGTTAGTGTCGCTTTCGGGGCTGTTTAGAGTAACCTGTTCAAAAAATTATCAGAAAGGCAAATCGTCGTCATCCTTGGAAGCATCAGGAGAAGGAGGAGTATTAGCAGTCGGTGTCGAAGGAGCTGACTGACTGGCACCCACAGCGTCATCCCGTCCACCAAGAAACTGAAAGTTCTGCACAACTACTTCGGAAATGTACCCCTTTGTACCATCTTCTTTATCCCAGCTCCGATTGTCAATTCGACCTTCAATATATACTTGCCTTCCCTTTCGAAGGTACTCATTAATTACTTCTGCCTGTTTCCCCCAAGCTACGATATTATGCCAGGTGGTTTTCTCCTGCTTTTGGCCGTCCTGACTAGTCCATCGCTCGTTGGTCGCCAAACTAAAGTTGACAACGGCTCTTGAATTACTGGTATACTTGAGTTCGGGATCTTTCCCCAAATGACCAACCAGGATTACTTTGTTTACACTCATAATTTCCCTTTCTTATTGTACTCTTCCTCGAAATCGAGCCCAAAGTCCCAATGGTTCATTTTCGGAAACTTATTCCTACTAACTCACCATCAGATTCATCAGTCTAATATAACTGAATAAATATATACATACTGATTCGACTGTCAAGGTTCAGAATGATTTCTTGCGCAGTAAGCCCTAAATAACTTGACAGAGTATATTCATATCATTATAGTACAAATTAACAACGTTGTGGTGCCGTCCACTGAGGATGGATAATAGGGAAGGCGGTGAAAGACCGTCGCAGCCCCGCTACTGTAACGGCTACTTAACAGGCAATATAAGCCACTCGAGTAATACTCGGGGAAGGCGTTTGTTAAGGTTGATGCCGAAGCCAGGAAACCTGCCACAGCAACATCAAAATATAGGCGTCGTCAGCGCGGGCTGAATGACAACGGTTTTTACCGCACTGATGGCTTTGAGAAGTCTTCAAGCGGTTTTTTTATGTGTTATAAATACTGGCTGGTTTTGAGAACTATTAGATATTGGTTGTTGATAAAGCCCTTTCAGTTCTTATCTTTTCTGCTTTTTATGTCTATTCTTCTTGCCTGTCCACATAGTCTTTTTGCCCAGTCAACGACAAAGATCACGGGCAAAATATATGATGGAATCGATGGTTTCCCTGTTTCACAAGCGCATATCTTAATTAACAACAGCGCCTATGAAACACTAACGGATCAGTCTGGAGTGTTCTTTTTTGAAAATCTTCCACAAGGTAACTACACATTAACTGTAACTGCTCCTGCTTACCACGATACAACGATCACCAATATCCGCGTTATAGCTGACATAACACGTGAGGTTATCATCCACTTGAATCCTATCATTTACGGAATTGATGGAATTAAAGTGGTTTCGCATCGTAAAAACCTGAGAAGCAGTAGCGCAGTGGTTATCAAGCGTCGTGATATTGAGCAACTTAAGCCTCGTACAGTGGCAGATGCGCTTGAATCAGTGGAAGGCGTATATATTCAGAAAACAGGTACGGCAACCGGTCGATCCGAAATCCGTATACGCGGGGCAGCGCCAAAACAAATCTTAGTGCTGATAGATGGTCAGAAGATCAATCCCTCGGGAAGTGGCGTTGCCGACCTCAATACAATTCCAGTCGAAATGATAGAGCAAATAGAGGTATATAAGGGCGGAGCCTCTGCAAAATTCGGTCCAGACGCCTTGGGCGGAGCAGTGAATATTATCACTCATCAACGCGTCATCACTGAGAGCCAGGAGGCTGATGTATCGTATACTTTCGGCAAATGGGACACCGACATTGCTCAGGCATCTCTTTCCAATCCCATCAGAGCAAATAACCTTTCCACCCGTCTGGCGTATAGCTACCGTTCTTCCGATGGTGATTTTCCTTTCAGTTACAGTGTCCAACCTCGGCCAACTTTATATACCGGTAATCGAGTAAACAACCATGGTAATTCATACAACTACTTCGGCTCGGGACTATTCCAACCAAGCGCAAAAACTAATCTGTCGTTTTCAGGTCAGATCTATAAGAGCACCAATGGCTTGCCGGGACGTGCTTCAGCACAGAATGCTGCCGCGTCCACTACTGACCGTAGAAAGTTACTTACTGCTCAACTTAAGTACCATGGTTTAGCATCATCAGAATTATCTGTTGTTGTCGGATTTTCGCGGTTCGAACAGTACTTTCGGGACCTGACCAACGAACGAGCATCTCAACGATTTGAATCACAACATACTAATGACATATACAATGTGCGATCTTCTGCTTCTGTGATCCCTTGGAATGGACAATTGCTTCAAGCTGGTTTAGAACTCAGCAAGGACATTTTGGATCATTCCGATCTCTATCGCGAGGGAATGAGTATGGGACGAACTGATCGAAATAGCGTCGGTGCAAGTATTACCGCCAACCAACGCTTCTCACTTTCCTCTATAGCCCTTCTTGACCAACTATCTATTGAAACCGCCTTACGATATGATCACGCCGATACAGAGAAGGACTCAACTTCCTGGAGGGATCCAGGAAAATCTCATAGCAGCAGTTTGTGGTCACCAAGAGTTGGTTTTTCTCTGGCATCGGATAATAAAGTGAAAGTGGTGTTGCGGGGAAGCTATGGCAAGTCGTTCCGTCTACCGTCGATCAATGCACTATTCTGGAAAGCTGATGTACAATCAATTGGCAATCCAAACCTGCGACCGGAACGATCTGAGCACTCAGAAATTGGGTTGGAAGCGTCCGGTACGATCATGAATATCAATTTCTTAGGTGGCATAACATATTATCACTCTTACGTTAATGATATAGTAGTCTGGGGCATCGGTCAGGGAGGAATGTGGCGACCGGTGAATCGCGATGCCGCTTTAACAACGGGTCACGAAGACCATTTATCACTTGCTCTCTTTGATGGAGCTTTTGAAATTACCTATCAGAATACAATCGTTACTGCGCAAAACAAATCACCGGGGCACAACGAATACAATAAGCGTTTGACATACACGCCACACTACTTGACTACGTATTCGGCAACCGTAAAAGTTGATCTTGCTCATATCAAGTACACTATTCGCGATGTAGATATCCGCTATTCAACATCCAGCAATACGAAGTGGTATCAAGCTTACCAAATCCATGATTTGACTATCGGTTCAGAAATCGAGATCTCCCAATCTTGGAGTATATCGACAGATTACCGAATATACAATCTCACTGATCAGGATTATGTGCTTATTACTCATTATCCCATGCCGGGACGGGAGTGGAATGTTGGTCTGGAGATAACCTACGGGAAAGGAGGCGAAAATAATCTCGATTAGTCGTCATAGTTGTTAAAAGTTCTCAAGCACAAAAAGAAAGGATTTAATCGTGAAGAAGTTTCTGGGTTTGCTAATTTTTCTTAGCCTGTTGTCAGGTGTTTCTTCCGCAGTTGACGAAATGGCGTACGTTATCAACACAACCGGTGAGACTCTCTCGAAAATTAATCTCACTACGGGAGTAACAACCAACGATATCCTGCCACTTGGCACAGATGTCCAATGCTCTCCCAACCAGATAGTAGTGCGAGATACGCTGGCTTTCGTTGTAGTATCATACACCGATGAGATTCAAGTTATCAATCTCAATACTGAGAATACCATCACATTTATTGACTTTCCCACTGGCTCAAATCCCTTCAGGATGGCTTTCTATGATACGTCATACGCATACGTGACGAATCTAACCAGAAACACATTGGCGAAGCTTGACATCAATAATTTCTCTTTGGTGGATGAGGTCTCGATTGGCAATGGACCAGAGGATGTCCTAATTCATGATCATAAGGCATACGTAGCAAATACCAACTATGATTTCGTTAATTATCAATTCAATGATGGAATTGTAGCTGTATATGACATATCTGCTGATACCGTAATGCATGAAATAACAGTAGGCATGAACCCACAGTATCTCGCACTCGACAAGAATAATCGTATTCATGTTGTTTGCACCGGCAACTATGGGTTTGGGAGTCCTCCCACATGGGGAATGATATATATTATTGATCCATCAACCGATGTAGTTATAGATAGTTTCGCCACAGGAGGTTCACCAACAACAATTGCCATTGGTCCTGCTGATATTGCATATCTGGCCGCCAGTGGATACTATGATAGTTATGGGTCATTATTCTCATACAATGCTGATACTTATGAAATCTATCATGGTCTTGGTAACCCGATAGTAGTGGACTCCGGATGCTGGACTGTCATTGCCTACCAGGATTCTACAGTCTATGAATCCAACTTTGCCGATTTCGTCGGACAACATGATTCCTCAGGTACTGAAATTGCAAAGTATCCACTTGGCGACGGACCTGCTGACTTAGATTTCAACTATATACCCGGCGATATCAATGGCAATTTTCAAGTCAACATTGCAGATGTGACATATTTTGTTAATTGGCTTTTCCTAGGTGGTGCTGAACCTCGATGGCCGGCATGGCGTGCTAATGTTAATGGTAATTTTGAATACAATATAGCAGATGTTACTTACTTGGTTAGTTATCTATTTATAGATGGTGCTCCACCTCTTGTAGGTCCAACCTGGTTGCGTTGACTTTTGCCAATTGAGGACAAAATTAGTTAGGATTTACCTCAGCTTGAAGGCTAAGCGATATTTTGCTTGGCCTATGAGGTAGCTGAAACTGTTGTGAATTAAGCCAACAGGTGGTTTGACCTGTATGGCTGATTAAACACCAACATGAAAACCAACAAACATGCGTATTCCGTAAATAG
>JAYEIF010000055.1:0-4567 GCA_034659895.1 Candidatus Zixiibacteriota bacterium | reverse complement strand
TACAATTCTGCTACCAACCGAGAATCTGCTCAAGATTGGCGTTAAGCTTCTCGATTCTTTGTTGATAGTCGGATTTCTTGCTATTTTCCTTCTCGACTACATCCGCAGGTGCATTGGCAAGAAAATCTGCGTTGGATAGTTTATTCGAGACCTTATTCAATTGAATAGAGAGATTACTGAGCTCTTTCTCAAGTCGTTTTCTTTCAACGTCAATATCAATTAAGCCTTCCAGCGGAACGAATATCTCCGCACCTGATATTACAGTAGAGGCGGCTAACTGAGGCTTCTTGATATCGATGCCAGTATAAAGATTCTCGACACGGATAAGAGAACGGAAATATTCAATGTGATCTTGAAGCAAATCACCGAATTCCTCATCATTTACACGAATGTAGAGGTCAGATTTTCTACCCGGCGGAACATTGAGTTCAGAGCGTACAGATCGAACGGCAATTACAACAGTTTGAATCTGATTCAAATCTTGCTCAAGCCCATCATCTTTGAAATGACCATCGGTGGTCGGCCAGTTGCCGGATGTTAATGTTGTTTTGCTGGTTTCATCTAATCCCTGTAATTTGAGACTGATATGTTCGGTAACAAATGGCACAAAGGGATGAAGAAGACTAATGATTTTCCACAATACATAGGTGGCAACATTAAGCGATCCTTCGCGGATCGATTCCCCCGGGGTATCCGGTTTTATCAGCTCGATATACCATGAACAGTAGTCATTCCAGACAAAATTATAGAGAGTTTTAGCGGCAGTTGAAAGGCGAAACTCCGAGAATGCCTTATCAACAGATTCAATTGTTCTTTCCAATCTTGAGAGTATCCAACGATCAAAAATAACCAAATCATTTTTGTCAACGCTGTCAATAACAGCTTGACGTCCATCAAGGCGCAGCATTACAAATTTGGACACTTGATGTAATTTATTGATAAAATTACGGCCTATCTCAAACGTGTTCTTACTAATCCATGGGTCCTGACCGTCCGGAGTAGCGAGCACAAGTGATATTCTAAGAGCATCAGAGCCATACTTGTTAATAATTTCCAGTGGATCAATGCCATTACCAAGAGACTTGGACATTTTGATACCGTTTGCATCGCGAACCATACCGTGTATATATACATCGCTAAATGGCGCTTTCCCCATAAACTCATAGCTTGACATTACCATCCGAGCTACCCACAAGAATATTATCTCCGGAGCTGTAACCAAAACTTTCGTTGGAAAAAACATCTCCAGTTCGGGCGTTTTATCAGGCCAACCCATCGTAGAGAATGGCCACAGCCATGACGAGAACCAAGTATCGAGAACATCATCATCTTGAACAAGACTCTCAGGATCATAGCCGGGGCACTCATCTGCAGTAGGGCGGTCATCGGAAACAAACACCGTACCATCTTCAGCATACCAGATGGGAATACGGTGTCCCCACCAGAGCTGGCGAGAGATGCACCAGTCGCGTATGTTTTCCATCCAATGTAAATAAGTTTTTGACCAATAGTCGGGATGAAACCGCACTTTGCCGGTTTTGACGGCGTCAATAGCCGGTTGTGCCAGCTCATTCATCTTGACAAACCATTGGTCCGACAGGTATGGCTCAATAACTGTGTGACAGCGATAACAAGTACCTGCGCTGAGCTGATACTTCTCAGTTTTTTCAAGGTGCCCCTTCTTTGTAAGTTCCTCAAGCAACTGCTTGCGGCCTTCGTAGCGGTCCAACCCTTTGAACTTGCCAGCATTCTCATTGAGAGAGCCATTGATATTGAGTATGTTTATCTCTTCAAGATCGTGACGGCGACCAATTTCAAAATCATTGGGATCGTGCGCAGGAGTAACCTTAACCACCCCTGTTCCAAACTCGGGGTCAACGTAACTGTCTGCCACAATTGGGATTTCCCGTTCGAGTACGGGAAGGATGATAGTTTTTCCAATGTATTTCTTGTAACGGGTATCTTTTGGGCTAACAGCCAGCGCAGTGTCACCTAACATTGTCTCCGGACGAGTAGTGGCAACAGTTAGAAACTCATCAGAGCCTTTGAGTTTGTATTTAATATACCATAGGAAGCTATCGCTTTCTACATGTTCAATCTCATCATCAGAAAGAGAAGTCTGGCACGATGGGCACCAGTTTACGATGCGATGGCCCTTGAAAATCCATCCCTTTTGATATAAATGCTTAAAAACTGTAAATACAGCTTTAGATAATCCTTCATCGAGCGTAAATCTTGTTCGATCCCAGTCGCAACTACAGCCGATTTTTTTCAACTGATTGAGTATTTTATCTTTATTACTGTATGCCCACTCGCTTGTTCGTTCTAAGAATTTCTCGCGCCCCATCTCACGCCGTGTTGTGCCTTCTTTGGCGACCTGTTTTTCAACAATTACCTGTGTTGCTATTCCGGCATGGTCGGCGCCTGGAATCCAGACAGCCTCATAACCCTGCATCTTATGACGGCGAACAAGAATATCCTGAATAGTATTGTTCAGGGCGTGACCAAGATGAAGAATATCGGTAACGTTAGGTGGCGGGATAACGATGGTGTATGATTTCTTGTCGGAGTCGACATCTCCCGTAAAACTTCCCATTTCAACCCAACGTTCGTAGAGACGGTTCTCCACCTCAGCAGGTGAATACGCTGATGTTTTTTCAGATTGTTTCTGGTTTTGCTTGTTCATAATCTATTTTATCCATACTTTATTCTCCGAACAAAAAAAATGCTCGGATAATGACTTTCGAGCTACTGATTATAGACTCGACACTTGACTTTGTCAAGTAACGAAACATAGTCTCAAAAAACTGAATTGGTCAATATATTTACTATCGTCAAATATGACTGATATCAAGAGCAAAGTTTTAGATAGAGATACTGTTCCATTTGAACGTTTAACTGCCCTTATGGCGTTGCTTCGCTCACCTGAAGGGTGCCAATGGGACCGCAAACAAACCCACTTGAGTTTGTTGCCGTATCTTATCGAAGAAACTTATGAAGTTGTAGAAGCGATTGAGACAGAAGACTTTACAGGGCTTAGGGAAGAAATCGGCGACTTGTTATGGCAGGTGGCATTCCATGCTCAACTGGCATCGGAGGAGGGGCATTTTGTTTTGGATGATTCAATCACCCAGTTGGTGGAAAAACTGATTTCAAGGCATCCTCATATTTTCAAGGAAGAAAAAAAACTGACCCCTGAAGAAGTACACAATCAGTGGGAGCAGATAAAGATTGATTCTGAGAAGAAAAAATCTGTGTTGGGAGGAGTTCCAACCGCTATGCCTGCGCTGACTATGGCGTATCGAATTGGCGAAAAAGCGGCTGGTGCAGGATTTGATTGGAACACTGCATCGGAAGTAGTGGAAAAAGTTGATGAGGAAATAGCAGAGCTAAAAGAAGCTCTTAGCGCTGATGATACCAATCAGGCTCTTGAAGAAATCGGTGATTTGCTTTTCGCTACTGCTTCTTTATCTCGTAAGCTCGGAACCGATCCGGAGCTGGTCCTCAAGCGCGCTCTCAAGAAATTCCGACATCGATTTGGAAAATTAGAGCAACGCCTACGGGAATCTAATCAAAAATTTCAGGATATGAATTTAGAGCAGCTTGAAACTATCTGGCAAGAAATCAAATAGAAATCACGTCGTTGACTTTCAAATATCAATTGAATATAATTGTTCTGAGGTGGATTGCCCTGATTCTGCGTGGTGAAGTTGCAGCTTTTCGCTTGCCCGATAGCGATTTGGTGATGGGAAAGCTGAAACAAAAATGAGGGTGCATTTATGACAGACGAAGGACTTCTGTGTTGGAATTGCGGGAAGCCGACTGGTATAGTAGGGCGTGTAACCCGTATGGATAGCTGTGTCTACTGTATGGCTGATCTACGGTGCTGTCGTGGGTGTCGGCATTTTGACCCAACCAGCCATATGCAGTGCCGCGAGAATATCAGCACACCTGTTAAGGATAAGGAGAAGAACAACTTCTGCGATTTCTTTCAGAAGCGGGATGCGGTGAAAAAGCCGGGAGGGATACGTGCTTCAACTGGGAGCAAGGAAGACCGCAAAAAACGCTTCGACAGTCTGTTTGACGATTAGGGTAACGGCTCAAATTTCATTTGCCCTATGATGAAGTTCAGTCTCTACGAAGCTTCGGTACCCCACCCAAAGTCCGCTGGCCGGTGGGTTGGTGAAATTGAGACATCCCAGCGAACGCTTTCAGCTCTGGATGGGCTACCGGTTGACCTTACCACTCGGATGTAAAGGATAGGCCACAGCAAAAAGCCTCACATTATTTTATCAGGGGAAAACCATTGTAAATGGTCGGGGTGAGAGGATTTGAACCTCCGACATCCTGCTCCCAAAGCAGGCGCGCTGACCAAACTGCGCTACACCCCGAAACAGAGCTTAATAAATGTCTATTATCCCCATGTGTCAAGTATTGGTATAATAAACATATTAAGAATCATTCAGTTGATGCCCTGTCTGATTACTAACCGATTGCCAATCCGTTGGTGAAATGCTCCTTGCCATTTTGTGTCTTTCCATTAAATTATTATCCTATGCAAAAGATA
>JAYEIF010000054.1:0-22473 GCA_034659895.1 Candidatus Zixiibacteriota bacterium | reverse complement strand
AGTTTAGACTCACAACATAGGTAACAGTTGAAGTAGGTCAATCCGCCATGTAGGATTGTCACTCTGACTTCGATACTGCTACGGGCATGTCACTGGCTCGGGACCACTTTGCCACAGATATAAGCTACTATGAAAGCAATTTTATTTGTCAGGCGACAGGCCGCCTTATCTACAAACTGATTTATGTCATCCCGAGCGGAGTCGATGACCGGGTTTGTCAACACGCCATAATGGGGTGGGCCACCCGGCCAATCAGGATATTGTTTTGATAAGCTTTAGTATTGAAGCATATCTTTCATGTCTTCTTCCACAGTCGTGATGCCCTTAATATCAAAATTCTCTACCAATACCTTTGTAACATTCGGCGAGAGAAATGCAGGGATAGTTGGACCAAGACGGATACTTTTCACTCCTAAATACAAAAGTGCAAGCAGCACTATAACTGCCTTCTGCTCGTACCAAGCAATATCGTACGAAATTGGAAGATCATTTATATCATCGAGCCCAAAGACTTCCTTTAACTTCAGCGCAATAACAACAAGCGAATACGAATCGTTGCATTGTCCGGCATCAAGGACTCTCGGAATACCATCAATATCACCAAGTTGGAGCTTATTATAACGGTATTTCGCACAGCCGGCAGTCAGAATTACCGTATCTTTCGGAAGTGCTTCCGCTAGTTCGGTAAAGTAGGATCTTGTTTTATGGCGACCATCACATCCCGCCATAACTATAAACTGTTTAATTGCTCCTGATTTAACAGCGCCTACTACCTTATCGGCAAGTTTCAATACCTGATCGTGCGCAAATCCTCCGACTATCTTTCCTGTTTCAAGCTCTGTTGGCGGCGCACAAGTCTTTGCCAGTTCTATCAGCTCAGAGAAATTTTTAGGTTTACCATCAGTTCGGTCGGGAATGTGTTTTACTTCTGGATAACCAACAGCTCCAGTTGTAAATATGCGGTTTTTGTATTCATCTTTTACGGGAATAATGCAATTAGTAGTCATCAAAATTGGACCGTTAAAAGAAGCGAATTCTGTCCCTTGTTTCCACCATGCGTTGCCATAATTGCCAACGAAATGTTTGTACTTTTTGAATGCCGGGTAGTAATTTGCAGGCAACATTTCACCGTGAGTGTAAACGTCAATCCCGCTATTTTCTGTCTGTTCAAGCAGGTCTTCCATATCTCTCAAATCGTGACCCGAAATCAAAATGCCCGGATTTTTTTGCACACCGATATCTACTTCTGTTATTTCGGGGTTACCATAGATTTCGGTATTAGCTTTATCAAGGAGAGCCATTCCTTGAACGCCCATTTCACCTGTCTTCATAACCATACCAACCATGTCATCGACTGACAGATTCAGAGTTGTAGATTCAAGAGCCTCGAAGATGAAACGGTAAATATCATCATTTTGGTGTCCCAGCACAGCTGCGTGTTCAACATACGCCGACAGCCCCTTTAAGCCATAGATAACAAGTTCCCTTAAAGAACGAACGTCTTCATTTTCAGTTGCGAGCACTCCCACTGTACTTGCCTTTGTATGAAATTCTTCAACATCGTCGGAGTACCAGGTAGCGCTATCGTGCACATCTTCGGAATATTCTTTGCCTGATTCTTTTTTGTAAGCTGACAGAAAGCTATCCTGAACGCGTTTCCGAATTATTAGTCCCTCTTTGATAAGAGCAACAAACCTGTCATCATCAAAATTCGCATTTGTAATCGTGGCAAAGAGCGCCTCTGTTATAAAGGCGGAAGCATCTTTATCGAACACCTTGACTTCATCCGCTTTTCTTCCCCAGATCGATATTCCCCTTAGGACATAGATTAACAAATCCTGAAGTTCGGCGGTTTCTGCTTTCTTTCCACAAACACCGCGCTTTGTGCAACCAGTATTTTTGGCTGTCTCCTGACATTGGAAACAAAACATGCTCATTTTTATAGTCTCCTTCTCTATACTATCTAACTCGATTTCATTGTTCTATTCATTATTTTTCCAGCGAGAGAATATTGTAATCAACACTACATTATGTCAATAGATATATGAGTTTTCTTTTACAAACAGCGCCCTTTTTTAGTCTGTTTAGCTTTTTGCTACTGTTTTGGCAATTCTTTCTCAGTCGTAACTTTCCTTTGACGGCTGAAGAATAGAATATAGGCCAAAAGGTAGATTATCGAGCAGGTTATCGCAGCATCAGCCAGATTAAAAGTCCACCAGCGATCCAGATGATACCCGAGAAAATCTATGTTAAAGAAATCAACATCCAGAAAATCAATCACATGCCCTAAACGTAATCGGTCGATTATATTGCCAATTGCTCCGCCTGTGATGAATGATAAAGCATAAGCCAGACGTGGATTGTTTCGATTAACGAAAGTGTAATAGAGCACAAAAGCCAGTATTAATATTGAAGAAATCAGGTAAGCGGCAGAAGAGCCAAAGTTGGTTCCCAATGCACCCCCCTTGTTGTATACAAGGGTAAGCATAAAGAATCTTCCGAAAACTTCCACTGATGGAGAATTGGTCAGATTGCTGACTGCCCATAGCTTCGTAATCTGATCTGCCAGAATCACGGCAATCAGAATCACAGCCGACCATAGAAGGGAACTATTTCTTTTCTCGCTCAGTCTTGGAACCCTCTTCGGTTGACTTGCATTTGATGCACATTCTGGCGTGAGGAACCGCATCCAGACGGTCCTTGCTGATTTGCTTCCCGCAGATTAAACATTTGCCGTAAGTTCCATCCTCGATTCGCCTCAAGGCTTCATCGATATGGTAGATTAACCTGCCGGAACGTGATGCAAACATAAAACCTTTTTCACGTTCCATAGCATCAGTTCCCTGATCAGCCATATGGTACGAGTATGAGGAAATGTCGCCGGTCGATTCGCGAATAGTGGTTGACACTTGCGAGTCCATCTGGTAATCAATATCCTCCAACAAGGCTTTACGTTTAGCCAGAAGCAGTTTTTTGTACTTTTCCTTCTCTCTGGTTCTCATACAAACCTCTATTACTAAACCTTACTGACAGCAATAATTGTCTCTACTCCATTGATATTCCACTTGGTGCCATTGTCAATAGTCTCGCCATCATCAAAGCTTATACTATTAGCCAGCGTCTCGCGCCGGATAAACTCCTCCCAGTTTCGAGCAGCATCTTTAAGCCGCTCTGAAGAATCTACTGTTATGGTAATATAATCAGTAACCTCAAAACCAGAACTTTTTCGCATATTCTGAACTTTACTCACTATTTCTCGGGCAAACCCTTCAGCTACAAGCTCTTCGCTAAGCTCGACAGCCAGAGCCACAGTCACCATTTCATCACTCTCAACAGCAAATCCTTCTCGTTCCTTTCGAGAAATATCAACTTCCTCAGTTGTTAGAGCAATTTCATTACCATCGACCTCAAGCTCCAACTCACCACTCTGATCAAATTCACGGACACTTTCGTTGTCTAGTTCAGCTATTATTGGAGCAACAACTTTGACCTTATCTCCCAAACGCGGACCAGCTTGCTTAAAATTCAACTTGGCTGAATATGATATGTATTTATCAAGGTCTTCGGCACTTTCTATTGTCTTAACGTTCAACTCGCTTTTGATAATGTTAAGGTAATCTGCGAGTTTGTCGAAAGCGAAATCCTTTGGTGTTGATACCATAAGTTGCGATAATGGTTGTCGAACTTTAAGATTTCGACGCGCACGAGCCGCCCGTCCAAGAGACACTATCTTCTCCACCAATCCCATACTTTCTTCGAGATCCACGTCAATGACGTTTTCATTAGCCTGAGGATAGCCGGATAGATGCACAGATTGGGTTTGACCATTATCGTTGTGAACTGCCCCAACAAGTTGACGCCATATCATATCGGAAACCATCGGTGTTACAGGAGCTGTAAGCCGACAAACACCCTCCAACATTCGGTACAGAGTCAGATATGCTCGCATTTTGGATGGATCGTCACCCTTTGCCCAAAATCTGCGACGGTTATTGCGGACGTACCAGTTTGACAGTTCATTTATGACAAAAGTTTGTATGGCTCGCACTGGAAATGTTATTTCATAGTTATCAAAGGCAGTGGAGACTTTTTTGATAAGGCTGTTGAAGCGCGAAACTATCCAACGGTCAAAGCGATCTTCCTCGCCGGCTTTGCTTTCAAGATATTTCTCTATCGACAATCCAGATTCGGAGGCTCGCGTAGGGACTTCGTCGATATTAGCATAAATTGCGAAAAAGGAATAGGTGTTGCGCAAAGTGTCAAAGTATTTGCGGATGACTTCTTTCAGATTCTCGGGGGCGAATTTGGTCGGGAGCCATGGGTTAGAAGTGGACACAAGATACCATCGCACAGGATCTGCGCCGAATTTATTAATGGTCTCAAAAGGATCGACTACATTTCCCTTATGCTTAGACATTTTCTTACCGTATTTATCGAGAATCAATTCGAGAACGATAACGTTTTCAAAGGCCGGTTTGTCAAACAGCACGGTTGATATTGCCAACAGGGAGTAAAACCAGCCACGGGTTTGATCGACCGCTTCTGATATAAATTGAGCAGGATATTTTTCCTTGAACTCTTCTTTGTTCTCAAAAGGATAATGCCACTGAGCATACGGCATTGCGCCAGAATCAAACCAGCAATCGATAACTTCCGGAACTCTTGTCATAGTGCTGCCGCATTCACAACGGAGTTTAATCTCATCCATCATCGGTTTGTGAAGATCAACATCGTCCGGCACATCGATTCCATCCTGACGTAGTTGTTCAATGGAGCCGACCGCTTTCTTTGCGCCGCACTTTGGGTTATCACATATCCAAATTGGCAGAGGTGTGCCCCAGAACCTTTCGCGTGAAAGCGCCCAATCAACATTATTTTCCAGCCAATCAAGCATTCGACCCGAGCGGATTTCATCGGGATACCAGTTGATGGCGTTGTTATTCTTGATTAACTGATCCTTAAATTGAGTCGTTTTGAGGTACCACGACTGCCGTGCAATATATATCAACGGTGAATGGCACCGCCAGCAGAATGGGTAGTTGTGTTCGTAGAGCTCTTTCTTGAACAACTGACCAGTTGCTTTAAGGTCCTTGATTATAATTGGATCAGCGTCTTTGACAAACATTCCGGCATACGGTTCGGCAAAATCTTTGAAAATCCCATTGGCTTCGATAGCCTGAAAAACCGGTAGATCAAATTGTTGCCCAACCACATAGTCGTCTGCGCCAAATCCGGGAGCAATATGAACAATTCCGGTACCATCTTCGAGAGTAACGAAATCGGCATTGATAACAAAATAAGCCTTGCTCGCCTGTTCCTCAAAGATATTAAACAGCGGCTCGTAGCGACGTTTAAGAAGATCAGTTCCCTTGAATCGCTCCAATGCTTCTTTGGGTTCACCAAAGACCTTTTCTACTAACGCTTCAGCCAGCACTAGTTTTTCGCCATCGTGTTCAACCATAACATAATCTGCATCCGATTTCATACAAAGTGCGGCATTTGATGGCAGTGTCCAAGGTGTAGTCGTCCAGACCAGATAGCTGAAGTCAGCATCAGCGGCTTTTACCTTAACGAAGATTGACGGGTCTTTGACCTCTTCGTATCCTTGAGCAACTTCGTGGCTTGACAGACCGGTTCCACATCGGGGACAGAAAGGAACTGTCTTGTAGCCCTTGTATATAAGGTTGCGGTCATAGAAGTTCTTGAGAATCCACCAGACCGATTCGATATAATCATTAGTTAAGGTTACATAAGCGCCTTCAAGGTCAAGCCAGTAGCCGATACGTCTGGTGATATTATTCCATTCATCAAGATATTTGAAAACCGATTTACGACACTGCTCATTGAACTTTGCAATGCCATATTCCAGGACTTTTGCTCTTGAGTCGAGCTTGAGACTTTTTTCCACCTCGATTTCAACAGGTAAACCGTGTGTATCCCAGCCTCCTTTGCGATCTACTCTGAAACCCTGCATATATTTGTAACGGCAAATGAGGTCCTTTACAGTGCGCGAGATGACGTGATGAATACCGGGGTGTCCATTAGCGGTCGGCGGACCTTCGTAAAATACAAAAGGAGGTCTGTCTTTTGCTGCTTCCTGAGCTTTATTGAAAATGTGATTTTGTTCCCAGAGCTCAATGATATTTTCTTCGGCTACTGGCAGCGAGAAGTCTTCTTTGAATGTGTCGAATCTCATGGTCCTCAATCTCTTATGTGCGGCTTAGCCGCTTTGGTCCTGATTTAACATATAGCTTATTAATTTACTTCATTCGGCAATTCTTGTAAAGAACTTTTGAAAAATGGTGCGATTGCCTATCAGCCGCCTGTCAGCTTGACATTGAAAACATTTCCCCGATGACCGTCAAGCTACAACTATGTAACTATCCGGGAATGGGAGCAGGAGGACAAACCGGTGACAGGTCTTTAAGAAGTTGGACGATTCTTTCAGAATCAAAGGGCTTCTTGAGAAAACCGTCAGCTTGAACAGAATCGGAACCGGATATTGTATTGTCATCTATAAAGAAACCTGTTATCAGAATAACCGGAAGATCGGGATACTTCGATTTGATGCGTTTTAGAAGCGTGATACCGTCCATCTCGGGCATCTTGATATCAGTTATTACAGTATCCACCTGTCCATTCTCAAGTTCTTTCAGCGCTTCTTTTCCACCTTCAACAGATGTAGGAATGAAATCGTTGAGTCTCAATGTTTCGCTGAGCATCTGTCGAAACATATCATCATCATCGACAACCATAACATTCTTTACCTGCTGTCTGATTTCAATCTTTTGTTCTGCAAGCGCTTCTTCGATTAACTGCTCTATTGCTGATATTCTAAATGGTTTGGCAAGAAATCCATCCGGTGATGCTCTGCCCATTAGCTCCGGAGTCGCAAAACCTGTGATGATAATAACTGGCATATTGGGGTAGTGGCGTTTGGTCTTTTGAAGGAGTCGGAGACCATCCATCTCCGGCATTTTGATGTCTGATATCATTAAATCATACGATGTGTCCTTCAGTTTTTCAAGCGCATCAATACCATCAACGGCGGAATCGGCTGTGTAACCTATTACATCAAGAGTATCAATCAATAGTTCACGGAGGTTGTTATCATCATCAACCACCAGTATATGATTTTCCTTTTTGTTCATAATCAAGCTCGAATAATTTGTAAAAGTTGCTCGACTTTTTCATCGAGAGTGTCTTTGTTTTTTGCTTCAACATTGAGACGAAGCAGGGGTTCTGTGTTTGATGGACGAAGATTGAACCAGAAATTATCTGCTGTTACTGTCAGCCCGTCCTCAGTGTCCTGTTCGTTTGAAGAGAAGGTTTCGCGTACCCTGTCAATAGTATTAGAAATAGAATCGACCCGGCTGTTAATTTCTCCCGAACGAACGTAAGAATCTATTTCCGAAATTATCTCGTGGAGTGGTCGGTTTTCAATCGAAAGAAGTTCAAGACACACCAAAAACGCTATAAGGCCGGAATCAGCAAACCAGTTGTCACGAAAATAGAAGTGCCCTGAGTGTTCGCCGCCGAAAATAGCATTGTGTTTTTTCATTAACGGTTTAATCAGAGCATGGCCGACACGGGTCCGAACAGCAGTGCCGCCCATCTGGGTGACAAGCTCCGGGACAGTATGTGAACATATAAGGTTATACAGGATTGTCTCTCCCTTGTGAGTTGATAACAATGATTTAGCTACCAGTGCAGTAACCATATCACCGCCAACCTGACGACCCATTTTATCAACCAGAAACATACGGTCAGCATCGCCATCGAAAGCTACTCCAAAGTCGGCATCAGTTTCCTTGATTTTACGGCACAAGTCCTCGAGATTTTCCAGCTCAATTGGAGAAGCAGGATGGTTTGGAAAACTACCATCAAGGTCGAAGAACAGCTTGTCTATTTGTAATGGAAGCCTATCAAGAACGGGAGGAAGTGTTGCTCCAGCCATACCATTGCCGGCATCAATGACAACTTTGAAAGGTCGAATTTTGGTCAGGTCAATGAACGACAGACAGTGTTCAGCGTAATCATGGGAAATGTCTTTGCGAATAATCATTCCCGGCGCTGAAGATTTAGACATTTTGGAATCTTCCTGAATGAACTTGAGTATTTGGTTAAGGCCTTCATTTCCGGATAACGGCTCAGCATTTCTGCCACAGATTTTAAAGCCATTGTATTCCTTTGGGTTATGGCTTGCAGTAATCATCACCCCGCCATCGAGCGACAACTTACCAACAGCGAAATATAACCCGTCTGTAGAAACAAGGCCAATGTCCACAATATCCACACCACCATCATTAATTCCACGAGCAAAATGTTCAAAAAGCTCATCCGAAGACAAACGCATATCTCTGCCCACAGCGATTGACTTTGGTTTGAGTACATTTGTTAATGCATAGCCAATTTTATATGCAATTTCAGGATTTAACTGATTGGGAACCATCCCCCTAATATCGTAGGCTTTAAATATGGAGCTATCTATAGTCATAATTCACCTTTCTTTTGTAAAAAGATAAACTTTATAAACTTCAGGTCAATTTTAATATATTGCAGTTTTTATAGTAATTATCGGGATAGAATTCAGATAAAAGAGCTTTTTTGACATAATATGCGCTACAAATAACATCTTTGATTGTTTATTCTATCGTGTGGTAATTGATTTTATGTTCGCATTAAGAGTTACCACGGATTGGATAGCACTACAAGATAGTCGGATAAAAGTAAACCCCGATGGTGGCAACACGGGGTTTACCTTTGGCAGAGCCGCCCTCCTCGGTATAATACGGCCCTGTTAATGGCTTTCCAAAAGTGCTTCAGAAAAGCCATCTTTTTGGTGTCGCTGAAGTTTCCAGCCTTCAGACATTAGATTTTTTCTCTGGAGGCACACCTGAAGGCATTCTATCATATCTGTTGATATGGATAGAGTGCAAACTCAACAAGCAATGCATCCAACAAGGATATATTTATAGAAGCAACAACTAACGATTGAACTGTATTAGTGGAAAATACGAACGTTTGAACAATCGGGCATTCGCTACTCCTTAATTACCAAATCAATAAAATCCAGCAGTTGCAACGTATAAGATCTCGTCCAGTAGATTAATACGCATGACAAACAACTGCTAATGCTTAAGAATAAGTTAATAATTTAATTTTACTTAGTCAAGTGAAAAAAACTATTTTTTAATCGGAAGGAAGAAGAGGAAATGTGCGTACAGACACCCACTTTTTATCTATCAGTGGTGTAATAAGATCTACTGACTTAGCTCGAAAACTCTCATTTGGAAGGTATGGAAAGATTTGCTCTTTAACCAGCATGACACGGTAATCTGAGATTTCCTGAGCAACGGTCACATGCGGTTTGTATTCTTTGAAAGGTACCGTTAGACCCAATTTGGAGTGAAGTCTATAGTATAAGGACGTCAAACGTTCGTTTTTTTCAATTTTCCAGCAGATAACTGGTGAGTGAGGATAGAAATCAATAATTGAGTCTAATTCAATAAGGAGCTCCTGTTCGTTTTCGAGCTCCTTCTTAATAATTGCGGTCAATTCTTCCAGTGACTCACCTGACTCGAATGGAAATACAATTGTTACATGAGGAGCGATTTGGTCGTAAAGCGGATCGAATTTTTCTCTTAAGGGTGTAACGATTTTGTCCAGCTCTTCAGGTAGATACAGTACCAGGGCGTACAAGTTCTGTCTTCTGTTTACAACATTTTGTTGTTGGTAGAAATTTCTATACATAATTTTGCAAGTCTTTTATTTTATTTGTAGAAAATAATCTCGACTCTCCTGTTTTTTGCTCGACCGGTTTCTGTTTGATTGGAAGCTATAAAATTGGATTCTCCACGGCCGAAGACGCTAATACGTTCAGCCGCTACATCCATAACAACAAGGTAATCACGAACACGCCTTGCTCTTTTTTCAGAAATGTCCTTGTTAGTTCGGGATGATCCAAGGTTGTCGGTATAGCCGATAACATCTAATTTTATGTCCGGGACGAAATTAAGAATACGGGCGAGATCCTTGAGACGTTTTAAGTTAGTTGGGTCTACCTCGAAAGATCCCGGAACATAATCAATGTCGATCACCATCGGTTTGGAGAATATAGTCAAATCGATACATCCATGCGCATCAACATTTACTCCATAGAGAGTCGCAGGGCAATCATCAAGACCATCCGGAATCCCGTCAGAGTCACTATCGTATGTACAGCCATTCGCATCGACAATAGCGCCAATCGCATTATTTGAACAAGAGTCAAGGTAATCAGGGATACCATCAAAATCTGAATCCACAGGGCAACCAAACACATCTACTGTTCCTCGAGCTGTCGGATCAGTGCCATCACAATCATCCAACCCATCAAAGACACCATCCCGGTCACTGTCAGCAGGACAGCCCTTATGATCGACAAGGACATTCTGAGGTGTGTTGCCGCAGCTATCGTTAGGATCTGTGATACCATCGCCATCGGAATCTATAGCGGTCGCTTGTCCATCGGTTGATTCTGAAGCTGTTGTTGACCATGCTTTTTGAGAAGGCCAGCCCCGCTGAGAATCTTCCGAACCAAACGAAAATGTGAAAGTGAGTGAAGACCCCAACAGCCAGCGGTCTCGAGTAGAATTGGTTTCGTCGGTGAAATCTTTTCCTGCTCCGGTAAGATAATCAGTATGGATATTCAGGTTTAACGCCAGATGGCGTGACAGTGCAAACTCGGCTCCGACTTGACCGGAGATAAATACTTCATTGGATGCAAAGTTTATTTGGTTTCCTTGCTGGCCGGTTACTTCCAAAACAGTATCTTTGGTTGGGTCGCACATCTTCCACAACAAAAGTCCTCCGCCAAAACCGACAGATAGATTAAAATATCCTCCCATTGTCAGAAGATACCTTTTGACATCGACACCCAAGCGGGTTGCTTTGAACTGACGGGTTGAATTATTTTTATTTACCCCGAAGGAAAAATTCGACGACGCCGAGCTATCATCATAAAGATTGTACCATGTCAAACCAAGATCGAGGTCCCAACGTTCCGACAGCGCATATCCGAGAGAGAGGCCATAAGCGTCGCGAAGAGGAAATTTGTTATTATCACCGCCAGTGATAGTAGCCATTTCACCTCGCAGCCCAAGAGTATAGAGAAAATCAGCCGTATGCGCGGGTATAGCCAGCCCCGTACACAACAAGACAGCAATAGCAATTGCTGATAATATGAAAGTATGTTTACGCATTCTCATCTCTGTTAATACAGTTTCTTTATATCTATCCCTTGGTAGTAATGCCGCAGAATATCACCATAAGACACTCCTTGACGAGCCATGCCAATCGCCCCACACTGACACATTCCAACACCGTGCCCATAACCGCTTCCTTTGAATGTGATATTCTTGATATTCCCCCTGCTGTTACGAGAGATGTTTATATCAAAACGGTCAGATGGCAGAATCAGGTCCGGATTGGATGTGCGGCCAATAACCCATCTGATACGATCCTTGTAAAAGCGATAAATGTTGTTGTCGGTATGCAAAACCAACTTAGCAACTCGTCCGCCGGGAGTGTGTTCCACTATTCGAATATCTCTGATTTGTCCAATGCGCATATCTCTGCCCCTGTCACTTGACAAATACTGTTCCACACGCCCGCGCAATTGTCTTTCCGTAAAATGCTCTGACCACGAAAAGTACTTTGACCACGAGCAGGCGCTATCATCGGTTACAGCTTTAAGATATGGAATTGACTTGCGGTCCCAGACATGGGCTATATCATCAGTCATGCCGCCGCAAGTGGAATGGTAATAAGCCTCAATCAACTTATCCTCGAACATAACCACATAGCCAGCGGTTTTATCTATGGCTCTGTTGGCAACTTTGTTTTCTACCTTTGCGCCTTCGTAAACCTGATCGTAGATGGAGGATTTCAGGTCATACGGTTCGGAAGGATACTGTTGCAGGTGAGCCATAGCATAGGTTCGCGCAACGACTGCTTGTGCTTTTACAGCTTCAAGTTCATTTTTCGCACGTCTGCCTATTTCTGGCGGAACGACACCGCGCAGGTAATCTTCAAGATAGACTATATTGACAAGCTTCACATTATGTCCATAAGGAAGCACCTGGGTGATTCCGCGGTAAGGTTTGTCATCGACTTCTATGCGGTTGTCGGATCCGCGAGGTATGATATTTACTTCATCAACATCGTCCTTAATCGTAAGCCCTGTATGGCTGAGAACTGTCAGGAACCTTCCCCGACTTTGTACTGTAACTGGTTGGCTCGAGTAGAATACAGTTTGCTGTCCCTGATTAAGGCACTCGATAGCAAAGGATTTATTAGCTGAAAATATTGCTTCATTTTCGTTTTCACTCAGAAGAACTCTTACAAACGGCACCCTGATGAACGACCCTGGCTCTTCATCTTTGAGTCCGGGTATCGTAGCGCAACTCCATACCATAAGCATTACACACAGCCCGAGGCTCAATCGAGCCGCTATTCTTATAGCAGACCGCCAATGACTTTTGCTGTTCTTGCTTTTTCCCATCTTTTCTATTATTCCGGCGGCTGAGCAATATGCCCCAGCACCGGTTTTATATCCTTCGTCATTTTTCCTCCTGTCGTGCCAGCAAGAGATTCAGTCCTTATACAAGCTTCTCCTAATACAGCATACGAGGTGGCTTCAACAAAATCACCATCGATACCCAAGTCATCAATCAGGCACACCTCAAGATCAGGCATACTC
Organism: Candidatus Zixiibacteriota bacterium; assembly: GCA_034659895.1. Taxonomy (GTDB): domain Bacteria; phylum Zixibacteria; class MSB-5A5; order GN15; family FEB-12; genus B120-G9. The sequence continues at coordinate 9,731 of JAYEIF010000054.1, read as the reverse complement.
TGTTGTAGTTTCTCTCTAAAAAATATGTTATTTCTGCCGCCTCCGGTCAAATATAACTTTGATAACGAAATATCGTTTTTGAGAAACTGTTTCACCGCCTTGGTTATGGCAATTACAGTAAGTTGAGCAGCAGTGGCAACTAAATCATCGTTTTTCAATCGGTGATTTTCGCCAAACTCTATCATCTTTTGAATCACTTGCACCCCGAACTCTTCCCGGCCTGTTGATGCTGTTCTGGCGTTGAAAAATGGTTCAGCCAACAGAAGTGACAACAAACGCTGACTTATCCTGCCTTTGCGCGCAAGTTGGCCGTTGCGGTCAAAGGGCTTCCGAAACAAACGTTGAGCAAGAATATCGGACAGGATATTCCCCGGCCCACAATCACGTGCGGCAAGTGGAAGAGAGCTATTCTGTCCGGGTAAGTAGAAGAAATTTGACATCCCTCCAATGTTGATTATTAGACGAGAATGATTTTTCCCGAACAACCGCCGCATTGCACCTGTGGTAATTGGTGCGCCTTCACCGCCACCGGCAATATCAGCCTGTCGAAAATTCCCCACGACTGGTAAGCCTGTGTGAGCAGCAATTTGATCCAGTGAACCAAGTTGAAGAGTTCCGTTGATGTTATATTTGCTGATGCGTAACTTTTTCGGAAGGTGGCATACTGTCTGACCGTGAGAGGCAACTAAATCGATTTTTACCCCCTGTGTTGCAATATCAGATATAAATGCGCTTGCGTGTTCACCGTAAAAATGACCCAGCAGGTTGTCCAGATAAACAATATCCTCAAAACGTGCAAATTCACTATCTGCCATATCAAGCACACTCTTTCCGAGCGCTTTGCTATATGGAATGGTAAATCCATCAAGAAATGTTGTTTTGCAACTCGACCGACGTCTTGAGATGCGCACCACAGCCAGATCAAGACCATCGGCTGAAGTCCCAGAGTTCAGCCCAAGAACAACCAGCTGTTTACGCTGGAGGAGATAATTCAATGACATATTACAATTAAATCAATGCAACACCGAACTGTCGAGTTTGAACTTGATACCTGATATCCTATTCATTGCCTCCTGCAAGCGCTTTTCGTTTATTTCTCCGCGTTGCAAACTATCACAAAAATAATTGTAAGCGCGAGAAGCCAATTCGAAATCACTGTCGAACAACAAAAGATCATGCCCTGCATTGAAAGCCGCCACAGTGCGTGGTCCGATTGCACCAAGAACAGCAGCTCCAGTCATGGATAAATCATCAGTAATGACAGGACCATCAAACGCAAGTGCATCCCGAATAAGCGACTCGACAATTTTTTTTGACCCGGTAACTATAGTATTATCCATAGCCGGCAAAAGCAGATGAGTAGTCATGATAATATCTGCTCCAGCTTTCACACCGGCGGCAAAAGGAATACGTTCACGGTTGGTCCAAATTAGCTCTTCATAATCAGCAGTGGCTGTCTCGTGGTGTGGATCAATAGTGCTTGCCCCTAAGCCGGGGAAGTGCTTCAGACAAGACATCACACCAGCGTTCTTTGATGTTTCTACTGCAGCTTCAACAAAGGGTTGCACTTCCCTGTGGGATTTTCCAAAGCATCGTCCTGCTAAACATGTATTTTTTGGATTTGTAAAAATATCGCAAACGGGAGCGAAATTCAAGTTGATACCAATTGATTCCAACAATAACACCGAACGTAAATAATCTTTTCGGAACCAATCCACATTTCCGTCCTGTCCATACTCTTCGGCAGAGCGAAATTCTGCCGGCACACCCCTTAGACGACAAACACGTCCTCCTTCCTGGTCGATTGCAATAAACGGAGGATTGTCGCCACAGGCGGCTCTGATACGAGCAATGTTTTCCCTTGTCTTATTATAGGAAGGGCAGTTCTCTTCAAAGAGAATAACACCGCTAATCTGTTTTTCCTTGAGAAAATCGAGGAACTCTTGCGATGGTTCTTCGCCGGTGAATCCTATAATGAACAATTGACCTATCTGTTTCAATAAATCCGACATAATTTAATCCCCTGCACCATAATGCTATCATAAACGATACTTGTCACCAAATTATTTAACGCTATATTAGGGCTTGTTGAAAAATTAGTTATTATGTACCACAATCTCCCCGCCTTTGGCGGGCGCGTAGCGGGCGGCCTTGTGTCGCCCGTTTCTATACACACAGCGGAGACAAGCCCCGCTGCTACGCGAGTAGAATGTTTATTAAGTGCAAGCCTTTTAAGCTATTTATAACAAAACCCTTTCACTTGAAACAATACAAAACATGCTTTTCTATTTATGAACAAAGAACTTACCCGCCTGTCGAGCGGACAGGTACTTTATTCAGCAGACGCTATATTATACACACGTGATTTCTTCCTTCATCTTTAGCCTGATAAAGAGCGCGATCCGCAACTGATACCAACTCATCATGGGGTTGACCATTTTCAGGGAATGAACTAACTCCAACCGATACGGTAATTTTTAGCTGTTTTCCACCCGTCTCAATAGACAATTCTTGCACATGCTTGCGGATACGCTCCCCAATGACAAGCGCTTCATTCCGATTTGTCTGCGGTAAAATGACAACGAATTCTTCTCCTCCATAGCGAGCGAAAATATCAACATCTCGTATGCTTCCCTTGATAACTTCAGCCAGATGTTTGAGAACCAAGTTGCCGGTTTCATGGCCATAAGTGTCGTTGAATTTCTTGAACCAGTCAATATCTATCATGATCAGGGAAAGCGAGAGGCCATAACGGCTTGCGCGCTTTTTCTCTTCCTCAAACTTACGAATAAAGTAGCGGTAATTGAAAGCGCCGGTGAGGCCATCAATTATTGTTAATTCTTCGGTTTGTTTGTGCAATTCGGCATTCTCAAGTGCCAAAGCGGCAGACCGCGCCACAGTTGACAAGGCTTGTAAATCCCTCTCGTTGAAAGCTTCCAAAGTGTTAGATTCAACTGTTATTACACCATTTATATGGCCATGTGAATTCATTGGAACAACCATAGCTGACAGCGCTCCCTCATCTAAAGCGCCATAGTCATCATGTTTTCGAATATCAAGTACTCTGACTGGTTCATCTGACTCGTTAACCATTTTAATTAGCTTAAATTGTTCTATATCGACGAACTTCATCTGAAAGTTTGCTCGCCCGCCCACCGATCTCACTCTGTATATGAATCTATTTGCTTTGTCTCGAAAGATTATCGAATGGTTGGGATGGTCAAGCACGGAACTAAGTATTTCCGTAATTTCTTTGATGACATTCTCCGGTTTAAGAATAGTTGATAGGTTGCGCATATTTATGTACACCATTTCCATTTGTCTTCGGGAACGTTCCAGTTCGGATGTACGAAGATTGAGAGTGTCAAACAGACGAAGAAGTCGTTTCTCAGAACGTCTCATGTAGTCTGAGATATAGGATATGGTGAGAAACAAAAGAAGAAACAGGCCGGTGCGTAGAGAAGCATCAAATAATACCGCAACATTCAAGGTACTGTGTATTGAAACCAGATAAATGCTGATTGCAATAGCTGTGATTGTTGCTGCAAACCAGAACCGTAACACATATGCCGCCACAGAAATTGTCATTAGAAACATCAGGTAAAATGAAGAATTGAATCCACCTGATAAAGTTATCATTGTAGGTACTATTAGAATGTCAATAATAATGGATGAGAGATAGGCCAGCTTGATATCAAGCACACTGCGAGTAGCATAGAAAAAGATAGCCAGATGGACTGCAAAGGAAATAATGATAGCGTATGCGAGGAAGGTGTCGCTATTATTAAACCCATGATCAAATATATACCAAGTATAGATAATCAGCACACCCAGCCTGGTAAGCAAATATATGCTATCAAGACGCGGCAGGAGAGTCTTGTTTCTGTCGAGGAACAGTTTCATAATCAAATTATTCCTTATAGGGCTTGTTGAAAAAGCTTAACCAGCCGCGGTTGGCACCTTATGATACTCCTTCAACAAATCGTATAGACTGTATATCGACACTGACAGGATAAAATTTATGAGATAGTAAAATGTGATTTTAACAAAAAAGCAGGCTCACTAAGAGCCTGCTTTAAGAATATCTATTTTTCTTGGATTAGATACCGCCGGTTGTGGTTGAAAGAATCAAACCGTTTTCACCAACTATCCAAACATGAGAATAAGTAGAATCAACCCCCGCTATACCGTTCAAATTGGCTAATGTAGGACTGGGTTGGCTGGTCCATGTTTCACCGCCATCAGTAGTGTACAAAATAGTACCTCCATAACCAATCACCCAACCGGTCAACTCATCTGCAAAAGCGATAGTATTTAATCCATTGTGAGTCCCTGATTCCTGCTCCGTCCAGATTTCTCCACCGTCGTTAGTATTCAGGATTATGCCGTCCTCTCCAACAACCCATCCGGTAGTATCATTTACAAAAGCGACGTCATACAGGTCTTTTGTAGTTATCGAATCACTGGTAATGTTCTCCCATGCTGTTGTTGTACTATCAGTTGTCATAATAGTACCACCCATTCCAACCGCCCAGCCGGATTCTTCGTTGGTGAACACTATTGCATTTAACTGAGAAGGAGCATCCACTTCCAGGCTTTCCCATTCGAGACCGCCATTGATAGACTTAAGAATTTTCTTTCCAGCAACAATCCAACAATTATTATTATCTAAGAAAAACATATCTTCAATTGAAACAGCTTCAGGGAGTTCGTCCATAAATACCTGCTTTTCCCATGTGTCTCCGCCATCAACTGTTTTCAAAATCAGCCCATTGCCTGGGGTTATTCTATATTGTCCAAAACAATAGCCAGTATCATCGTTTAGGAACTTAACGTTGGTATACCATTTATCGACAGAATACTCGGGGTCGCGTCGCCTATACTCCCATGAATCGCCTCCATCGGTAGTTCTGAGAATAGCTGCGTAACCTACTGCGAAACCAAGCGAGTCATTAACAAAAGTAATGTCCATAAGTGACGGGGTCGGAATAGTTTCACTGGAATGTTTCTCCCATGTTGTGCATCCATCTGTCGATTTCAGGAGAGCCAGCGAACCAACAGCCCAGAATTCGTCAGAAGAAGTCGGATGGGCTATGTCGTACAGATCGAAATTGACATCACTGGTTTGCTCAACCCAGGTGTTGCCACCATCGCTGGTTGACAGGATTGTTCCATTGGCTCCAACTACCCACCCATTTGAAATATCGTCAAACCGTACCTTCAGGAGATTATCATTTAATCCTCCCACTGCCTGAGCAGTCCAGCTCTGGCCGGCATCGGTAGTATTCAGAATTGTGCCGCTGTCGCCAACTGCCCATCCTGTGGTGCTGTTAACCATAGAGACAGAGTTAAGAGGTAGCGATACCCCGCTGTTAGTAGTATCCCATTCTACCCACACGGTATCGAAAGTTTGAAGAAGAGTGTCCATCGTGATGTCAATTTCAGACAGAATAGAGTCACTTTCTTGGGTGGTTGTTGTGTCAGGGATCCAGGTTGTATCGACAATTGTGTCAACAAAGAGACGTTCGATGACATTGCTGAAGTCTGTTCCAATTAGAATACGGCCACTGTCTCCAACTGCTACTCCAGTAGTATCATAAATCGAGATATCAAAAATGTCGGCATCACCTTCTACAGGACTTGAATCCAAGTTTCTCCCGCCATCAAGCGAGAACAACAATGTAGCATTACTACCAGCAGCGAACAGTTTTTCTGCGGACAAGAACACAACACTGTATATAGATTCATCAGTAACTTGGAACAAATCATATTGCCAGCTCATTCCGCCATCATGAGTTCGCAGTAAGTGACCTCTTTCCCCAACAGCCCAGCCAGTATCGGCATCGAAGAAAGTTATATCCCACAAATTGTCCATAGTTATGCTGGGCAACTGAGTCCAGGAATCTCCCCCATTGGTGGTGTGGATAATATTTCCACCCTTACCTGCCAACCAGCCATTTTCTTCGTCAATAAAGCAAGCGGATTGAAAGTGATTGCCTTCCAGAGATAGTTCTTCGATTGTCCAAGCCGAGGATATACTACTCTCAGTACCTGTTCCATTATCACTATCCCCACACCCAATAAACATGAACGACCAGACAGCAACAATGGCAGCTATCGTTACAAGGACAAAAAACCTGGATAAGTTTTTATAATTCAACGTACACATACCTCCCAACATACAGTTCTTATTTTACCGCCGCTAAGCTAAGATTTACTAACACTAATGTCAAACGAAATTGTGTTATCTTTTGTATTTAACTAAATATAGACTTTCCTTACTTACAACACTCCATTTCTTGATTCATTACAAATATGACGTATTTAGAGATGTATCTATCTAATAATTCTGTCGTTATCTGGAAAAAATCCCCGACAACTTTGAAGTTTTACGGATTTCAATCCCTGAAACAACTGATCAAAAATTGAACAGACCGCCAAAGACCATAAAATCTGCAATCATATACACAAGACTGACCCACATTGCCTTTATTGCAATTGATTGCAATATACAAAACCTTGTTCAATGTCGCTTTCAGCACCTCTCCGCATCATTTAACGTACGTGCTCACAACAAGTTAACAGAAGCAATCGGATAATGTTCCCTGTCTTGTCCACTTCGGCATATTCTCTGCTCAATCATGTCTTAGAAACGATAGAATTCAAGGAGGTAACATGTTAGACAATAGATACCATCGTGGTTTTTCGCAAGAGCGGCTGGCGGCATCCAACGAACCAAAGGTTCGAAAGGACGACAAGGGATATTTCATTATGTCTCTTTCAGAAAATACCAAGGTGTATTTTGAGGACTATTATCTCTTTCTTGAAAAAGCGTATGTCAAGGCCAGTACCGAACGGTCACGTCTGAATGAAAAACTTTTTACTACTTCTTCGGAAAAGCTTGAGATGCTCTCATACTATCGAGCGCGAGGAGTAGTTGTAGACCTTCTGCTTAAAACTATCATTCGTTTTTATACTGATGGAGCCAATCTGGGTGTGATAATGACCCCTTGGTGTTTTGGTACGGTTATGTTGGAGAAAGTAGAAGTCTATCGTGATCGTATCGGCAAGGGAGAAATAAATGATCAAAACATCCCCGAGTACCCTTACTATGTTATCAAATATATCGATGAAGATTATCGAAAGACACTTTTAGAGATGTTTGACTTTCCGGAAAAAGCTTTTCAGATGCGCTGGCAATATTCCGAGTTGCTAAAACGATATTCCAAAATCCTTGGCGATATTACTTCATCGCTAAACTCAGTACTTGGTACAATCAAAAACTATGGTGCATAAGTGCATCATTGCTTTTTAGCATACCTCCTGTTGCATCCTTCGGTCATTATGTGATCGAAGGATGTTTTCTTTTAAGCTCCCCATAAAATTGCCGATAACTAAAGTATTGTTGCGAAGATACTGTTCGCTACTTTTAGTATTAACAGATTGGCAATAATATGGAATACTAATAAATGAAGCCTGAGGTTATCGATAAAACTACCAAAGCGGAATATATTGCTATTCTGCTTGACTCGCTCCGTGTTGATTCGGTGCTTGACTTTGATTTATTTCTCAAGGTGAACTCGCGGTTTGTACTCTACCGATCCGCAGACCTGTCATTTACTGATCGAACGAAACAGAATCTGATAGATAATAACGTCGAGCGTTTGTTCATCACCAGCACCAACAAGGGTCGCTATCAGCAATATATTGAACGTAATCTTTCAAGGATTCTTGCAGATCCCGTTGTCCGAGAGGAGAAAAAAGCAAATATCCTCTATGAAACATCCACCAGCTTGGTAAAAGATGTTTTGGCTAATCCAACCTATGGCGAAAATATTCAGCGTTCCAAAGAGCTTGTTTCAAATACTGTGGGTTATATTTTACAGGGTCGTGAGGCTTTTCTTAATCTTATGGCAATTTCCTCTTTTGATTATTATACATATACTCATTCTGTAAATGTCTGCACATTTTCGGTGGCACTGGCACAGCAACTCGGATTCAAAGATGAAAAGATTCTTCACGAACTTGGAGTCGGGGCGTTGTTGCATGATATTGGTAAAGCCAAAGTTCCAAACCGCATTCTTCACAAGCGTGGCCCTCTCAATAATACCGAGTTTGAAATAATGAAAAAACATCCCCAGTGGGGGGCGGATATGTTGGTCGAGACAGATATGGTAAATTCCAGCTGTTACTATCCGGTTCTACAACACCACGAACGGGGAGATGGCACTGGTTATCCCAATGGATTGAGACTCAACGAGATGCATTTCTATTCTCAGATTGTTGCTATTAGTGACACTTTTGACGCTATGACCACTGATCGGATTTATCAGGAAGCGATTAATAGTTTCCCAGCGTTAAAAATTATGTTTTCTATGAGGGGAGCCTATGAGGAAGAGGCACTTCGGGCTTTCGCCGAGCTTATGGGACCAACCGGTCTGGCCGACATTTGAGCCAGAATAATTCCTATAATTTTAATTCAATATTCTACAAATACCACGAGCACCAATTAGGACAGATTTGTCTTCAAATCTACCATTTGAGGAAAATAGCTGAGTGGCAAGATTAAACTCGCTTGTTCCTGATTACCCCATACCAGACAATTCCCGATTTTGAGGGCGCTGACTCAACCTGACGGCAAATATTGGCAATACAACAAACGATGACATAAGAATTACAAGAATAGATGATTCTTGAAAAAGCCATTTGTGGTGGAATCATTAAGCTCTTTGTCTTTAAGTAGGGCTTGCTGAATAAACCATAACATTATTGTTTATAAGAATTTAAGCATGTTTTATATTGTTTCAAGTGAAAGGGTTTTGTTATAAATAGCTTCCCGATTTCATCGGGACACCAATTTCATTGGGACACCTGATAAACATTCTATACGCCACGGCGCACTTCCTGTGCGCCGACAGGCACGTCAGCTCGCGTAGCAGCGGGGCTTGCCTCCGCCCTGCCTGTCGCAGACAGGTGTGTGATAGAAACGGGCGACACAAGGCCGCCCGCTACGTGAATTGGAGATTGCGATACATAATAACTAATTATTCACCAAGCCCTAAGTATTTTGCCCTTATTATTTGAAAGGTATGCTAATAGCAATTTCTAAATGGATAACAAAGAAACTATGATGGAAGTCAATCTAACAGAATCAATATGGAATAATGAAGATTCAGAAGTGATGAATATTGTTTTGCCGTTTCAGACAATCGAAGTAGAGACAATAAATGGGTTGGCTCTGATATCAGTAAATATGAATGCCAGTATTATATTAGCTTTCACATCAGCCTCCCCCCAGAGTGCTTCGCACTCTACCCCCCTCTCTGAGGGGGGCAAGACGGGAGTGAAAAACATACCAAAAGCAGATATTCCTCGTTTACCTTATAACAAAAAACTGACAGAACACGCCAAAGAGTTGCGTAAAAATATGACACCTGCGGAAAAGAAAATATGGTATGAAGTCTTGAGGAATAGGCAATTTGAAAATCTTCGGTGGCTTAGACAAAGACCAATCGACAACTTCATAGTTGATTTTTATTGCGCTGAGCTAAAGCTGATTTTGGAAATTGACGGAGACAGCCATTTTACAGAAGATAATATGATTTATGATAAAGAAAGAACGAAGATCTTGGAACAGTATGAGCTAACTTTAATCCGTTTTACAAATAAAGAAGTAATGCAAAACTTAAGCGGTGTCTATCAGGCTTTATTACAACAAATTGCAGAAAAGA
>JAYEIF010000053.1:0-4583 GCA_034659895.1 Candidatus Zixiibacteriota bacterium | reverse complement strand
CTGTGCAAACGCTCCCGCAGCCATCAATACAATCAGAACCAGAGCAAATATTGTGGTTTTTCCAAACATTATTCCAATTTCTCCCTGTTCACTATTTCAAAAATATCATTTTCTTAGTTTGCCGATTATCCCCTATCTGGAGTTTGTACAGATAGATTCCGGTTGCCACTTGATGGCCCCTTTTATTGGAAGCATCCCAGACAACCTCATGTTTTCCAGAGGGTAATTCTTTATCTATTAAAGACTTAACATTCTGCCCAAGAATGTTAAAAATATCAAGGGAAACATGCTGTAAATTACCGCTTTCACCGCCATTGATGGAGAATGCAATAGTCGTAGTCGGATTGAACGGATTTGGATAATTCTGATTTAGAGTAAAAGTTGTCGGCAAAGAGGGGTCAAATCCTTGAACTCGTACTGCCGCCGCTGAGGGGGTTGCCAGAAGTACCTTTTCCAACTTCACCTGCGAATTTTCGTCTTCAACCTCGTTAGAGCGCGCCCTAATTGGAATCCGTATCAGGTCAGCTAATCCTGCCTGAATCATGGCTTCATCATTAAACGGATTTGTGAAGTGCATGAGCACTTTCATCTTACCCGCACCATTATCTTTATAACTCATAGTTAATCCATCGACATCTTCGGTAATTTCTGGAATACCTAATAGAATAGTATATGGATCATAAGTAATATCCATCTCTACACCAGCAATAGTCTGCGGAAGTTCAGACTCTACAACTATTTCGTCCGAAGTGCTTGCCAGAAGGTCATCGTCATTGAACTTAAGCTCCACCATAGCCATCTGAGTTCCGGCAAAATGAGACGCTGACTCTGAAACTGGAAGGCCGAAAATCAAATTGATAATTCCCACCAAGTCAAAGACGTCAACCACGCCATCAGTAATAACATCGGCTACCTCAAACTGACCTTCACTTAGAGTGAAATTGCCAAGTATTTGCGCTACTACATTTACTGCATCAGCAACATCAACATGTTGATCAAGGTTTACATCACCACCCTGATCGACCTGAATAATGCCAGAACTGGTAACTAGCGGCAAGGATGGGTATCTGGGATCGGGATTAACTGACTCCCAACCATCCTCAATATATATTGTGTGGCTTCCTGGAGGTGCGCTGGAACTGATACTCATTGCAATATACAATATTGCCGTACTGTCATTTTGACCGGCTACGATTGGTTCATTGTCCATTCCAAATGTCACCACACGAATCTCACCCGAAGTGGCTCCGATATTATCATATACCACAAAACCATCAGTCCGAAAAGTAGTCATCACTGAATCTACTTCGAAGTAATCAGCATCATACCGGAAATTAAATTGCACACCATAAACAGTCTGCCCTGAGACCAAGTCAATTGGAACAAGTATAGGTCGTAAACTACCCGGCAATCCACTGGCCGGTTTACCACCAGAAGTGGAAGAAGTATATAAAATATCGTATTCTATCTCCTCAACCGTGATAGATACCGATACAGGGCTGGAGTAGGCACCTATATCGTCCTGTGCCTGAAATTGTATTGAATACGTTCCTGCCTGACCTTGCGCAGGCGTGAAACTAAAATTCCCCTGAACAGAACCTACACCGGTTACTTCTCCACCAATTCCGAAACTTGCATTTGTCGGCAGGTTTTGCCCTCTCAGGGTAACCTCATCACCATCAGCATCCGAGGCTGATACTGTAAACGACACATTCTCACCCTCTGTAATTACATAGGAACTGGGAACTATCGAACCTACAACCGGAGCAGTATTTTCTCCAGGAGAACTGACTGTCACCGTCGCTCCCGCTGACACCTGACCGGTGGAATTGGTCGCTGTCAAAATGTAGGTGGTCGTTACCGTCGGACTGACTGAGCTTGATCCGGTCGGACCACTAACCGTACCTACACCTTCATTAATAACAATCTCCTCTGCATTCGACACGTCCCACGAGAGGGTTGAACTCCCCCCCTGTATAATGCTTGTTGGGCTGGCAGTAAATGAATTGATAGTCGGAGCGGATGTCGCCGCAGTATCTACAGTAACTCTACCATAAAACAGATATGGTGCAGTCAATATCCCATCTGTATCGGAGTAAGCATTGAATTGGCAGCCTATAATCTCAGGCGGAAAAGTCTCAGGATCAAAAATATCTTCCGTATAGAAATTAATATCAACGTAATCATTATGCACGGCGGCAGCATCAATATGCATTGGAAGACTAAGGATAGTTCCAGTGCCGGTATCAGCACCTTTTACTACAAAAACCGAATCCAGATAAATAGCAGGGACACCAATGACCTTTAGTCTCAGGTGATTCGAATTATCCGAAGGATAATCTATCTCTTCACTTACTGTCGGATACACCCAATGCGTATCGAGACGGCTGCCTACTTCCCATTCATAGTTGTTCATCTCAATTACGGTGCCGGCGATCGTATCAACACCTGATATAATGGGATGCAGTAAAGTAGTATCCAAGTCTATATATATCTGAAATCCAGCTACATTGCGCCGATTACTAAAATCAATAGGCACATGAACAATAGAGTCCGGGCCACCGGATACATCACTCACAAAAAACGAATCCATTGATGTTTGCTGGATTTCGCTACATGGAACGCCTGCTTCTGAGATACCCGCTAACCCAATTATCAACGCAAAAAATACAACTAAGAAACTCAATGTTTTCATCAGATCTCCTTTCCACAGTTATTATGGATAAAATACATTTCTTTTTTTCTCTGAATTTCACAACTTTTCCACAGTTCAAAGTTGCTGTAATAGTTTATTACAGTTTGAACCGAATTCGAATCAACATCATAAGCGGTTATGAAAGCTTGTCCCAAAAGGGGTCGTTCCTTACACGCGCAGAGTGGGGTTTTATCCGACTTCGCAACTGCGGCGGACATAATACCCGATTTATGAGACAGACTCATAATGCCTGTTATCATTGAACCGAAATCGACTCGAACCGCCCGGGAGCGGCTATTTTCTCTAATAATTCCGTTCATCAATACTAAATCCTAAAAAAACCAGTTCATCTCAAAGTTTACATCAAATCTCTTATGAGCAATTTACAGACCAAATTCACGCTCATCTAATTGGTTTCAATGGTCATTTTCTGACCATCTCCCAACCTCTCAAAAGACTTCAGCACGCTCTTGGTGCATCCTTGTAACAATAGGCCGTCTTAAGACTTACAATCTTTATTTGCTTCCTTGCCAACTACTGAACAATAGGACTATCAAAACCCCCTTGTGAATTCAACAGCGGTTGTTTTTGTAAACCAAAGTAAGTACATAGTCCAAATTTGTATTTCCCTGCAATCACGCAACATTTTGCATAGCTTTACAACTGACCGAACCAAAATGCTCATAATAAAAAAAAGGATGACCTCTTCCCTAATCATCACCCATTTGAGCATTATAGACAGTATGGTCATCAAATTATAAAACCTGTTTATTTTCTATTCTTTCAACTAACTCATTAACATTATTTTTCGATTTCTTCCTCCTCTTTTAGTCCCCCGGAAAGGGATTAACCTTTCCGGGGAAAATATCAAGACCTCTGAAAAGTCTGATTACTTCACAAGCACCATCTTCTTGGTAGCAGAGAAGTCACCGGCATTCAATTTATAGAAATAGATACCGGAGGACAATCCAGAGCCGTCAATCTCGATCTCAACCAAGCCGGCTTCGGCAGTACCAGAATAGACATCGACTTCCTGACCAGTGATATTAAACACTGACAGGGTATAGTCAACAGTCGCCGGGACGTTGAAGCTGACAACGGTTGTCGGGTTGAACGGGTTCGGATAGTTCTGATTCAGCGAGAAGCTTGACGGAACCATGTCGATTTTGACCGGAGCGCCTTCGTAGGTAGCCATCTCAACGCTAACGACATTGCCGTTGGCATTCAGGAATTCACCTTCGAAAGTCTGGTTGGCTTCCATGGAATAAACCAGAGTGCGTGTAACATTCTGATCAGCATCATGAGCATACTTCATTTCCATGTTGTCAGCCAGCAGGGTCGGGGCAACATTGCCCTCGATCACGACATAAGCAGCGCCCATCTCTCTGTTAACAGAAATAGCGTCGCCAAATGAAACATTAGCATCGACCGGGGCGATCTTCGCATACGGAAGAGCGTCGCCAACGATGGTACGAACCAAATAGACGAGGTCGGCTACCGACAAAGTAATACCATCGGCATTAACGTCGGAAGCGGCAACCTGAGCCTGATAATAATCAAAGGCAGTAAGACCATAGACGAAATAGTTCGTATACACCGTGGCATCACCGATTTCGTTGGCTATGCCGTTCAGGTTAAGGTCACCACGAGCGTCGATAGAGTCGGCGCAGACGATGTCGATTCCACCATTGATGAAGTCAACAAACTGAACCGGGAATGGCTTCCCAGAAAAACCAGTGCCCTCAAGGCATTCTGCCTGGACACCAAAGTATGTCGGGAAACCGTTTTCGTAGTTCATATCAGTGATCTCGCCACCATAGTCAAAATCAGTGACAAAGCGTGAGACACCTGTGGTCTGCGAATACGGATTCTCTGCATCAGACAACTT
>JAYEIF010000052.1:0-4587 GCA_034659895.1 Candidatus Zixiibacteriota bacterium | reverse complement strand
GCGCCGTGGCGTGTAGAATGTTTATCAAGTGCAAGCCTTTTAAGCTATTTATAACAAAACCCTTTCACTTGAAACAATACAAAACATGCTTATCTATTTATGAACAAAGAACTTATACTTTATTCAGTAAAGCCTATGATACTGCTCCGCACTAAAAAAGGAATATATTTCCACTTTCTATTTGCCAATGCAGAACTTGGAGAAAATCTCGCCTAAAATCTCCTCGTTATAAACTCTCCCTGTAATCTCATCTATCGCATTGACCGCCTCATGAAGTGTGAAAGCGATAATTTCCGGTGATTCATCTTGCATGATTTGCTCTTCCGCCGATCGTAGTGCTGATAATGATAATTTCAGTTTTTGTTGGTGACGAGCCGAAGTAACCACAAGTCCTGAAGTGAGATCTGGCATCCGCTGGCGTATTTGCTCCAAAAGTGTTTTTTTGAGCGATTTCAATCCCTTGCTGGTTTTACACGAAACATGAGACACATTCCATTTAGTAAGATGTGAAGGCATACTTGGGATTTTTTCAATTATGTCTATCTTATTACCTACCAAAACAGTATAGTGCTTCTTCAGGGATTTTATATCTCTGCTCAGATTACGTTTCCAATCTCGGCTTGATAGATCAATCATCCACAGCACAAGATTCGATGATGAAATAACTTTTCGAGCTGATTCATGTCCGGCTTTTTCGATGAAGCTTCCGCCAGTTCGAAGCCCGGCAGTATCTGTAATATTTACAGGGAAACCATCCAAATCTATCCACTCAGAAAGATAGTCACGAGTAGTTCCTGCGGTAGATGTAACCAATGCTCGCTGGCGACGCAAAAGGAGATTAAAAAAAGAAGATTTGCCAGCATTGGGTCGTCCGGCTATGGCGATTTTGAACCCTTCTTTCAGGAGCCTGCCATTTCTGTATGTTTTAACAAGATTGTCAATTCTTTCTCTGATTTCTGCAATAGTGTCGGTTAATTCATTATTTTCAGGTTTAACCTGTTCTTCGGTAAAGTCAATCGAAGCTTCAACTTCAGCTAATACAGATACAATCATACTTCGTATTTTGTTAATAGCGGAAGTGTATTCTCCCAGCAGGTGTTCCCGTGCCACCTTATGCGACATCTCAGTGTTGGCGCTGATGATTTCAGCTACAGCTTCTGCCTGAGTCAGACCTATACGCCCTGAGAGAAAAGCCATACGAGTAAACTCTCCCGGTTCCGCAACCCTCGCTCCAGATGTAAGCAGCTCACCAAGAATTAGCTCAACCACCATACGCCCACCATGGCAAAATATCTCAACTTGTTCTTGGCCGGTGTAAGATTTCCCCTTCGGCATATAGACCGCCATCACTTCGTCAATAGTTTTGCCTTCCCTGTCAATGAAACGCCCCAAGCGCATGAGAAAAGGCTTGTGGGTGTCGTGTGATGATGGCTGGAAGTGTTTTCTAAGCAGAGAAAGACTCTGCATTCCAGCGATACGTACAGCGGCAATACCACCTTCTCCTGGAGGTGTAATTATAGCTGCAATCGTATCAAGGGAAATGTTCCCGTCACAGTCCGTTGTGGCCTTAGGCCGTTTTGACCTCAACATTTTTAGTTTTGTCTCGCTTGAACAGGAACCAATCCAGTAGGGATAATAAAGAGAATATAGTCCAATATAGAATCAGCCCGGATGGCAGACTGTATAACATGAATCCCATTATTAACGGAAGAAGATACACAAAAGCCTTTTGTTGCTGCTGGCTGGAAGCCATTGTCAATTTTGACGAAATGAACTGGGTGCCAACCATCAGTACTACCAAGATTATATATGGATCGGTCAGACCGGAAGCACCATGTGACAAATCGTCAATAAACCAAACAAATGGCGCCGCACGGAGCAAAACAGTCGCTTGGAAAACACGAAACATAGCTATCATCAAAGGCATCTGCGGTAACATCACCAGACAGCCAGACATTGGGTTAACCCCGTGTGTCTTATACAGTTTCATTGTTTCCTTCTGCAGGCCCTGCGGGTCTTTTTTATGTTTTTTCTTCAGCCCCTCAATCATTGGAGAAAGCTCTTTCATCGCCTGCATCGACTTAAACTGTTTCAACGACAGCGGCAGAGTTATAAGCTTAACTAGTATAGCAAAGAGAATAATAACCAGACCGTAGTTGGGGATAATGTTGTATAATATCGGCAGTAACCACATGATAGCAATTGCGAAAGGCCGAAGAAGCATACCAAAGAAGGGGAAAGTGCCAACGTCAAGCATATCCTCAAGGTCAACATCATAGTCCCACATCAACATATAATCCATAGGTCCAATGAATACAGTGAAGCTATCGGTAAAGCTGTTTGCGCTTGCGGAAAATGGCATAACCATCCCAGCGGTAATGAGTCGCTGCTCTATGCGACCCTCATCAGGGGTAGATATTTCCTTCTTACTGCCATCGGCAAAAGCCAGAGCGGCTTCACGACCCCGTGGAATAAGTACTGCGGTGAAATAACGCGACCTTACTCCTACCCACGAAGTATAACCTTCAAGCGATTGATGTAGAGTATCGTCTTCAAAATCGTCCAGAGCCTCACGTGATCCAGCCTGCATTGCAACTGCTTCCATCGCGCTAAAATCCCGTTCCATTTGAGGTTCAGTAGTTCCGAGAGGAGTATTCCAGACCAGAGAATAATCTCGTTCAAATCCGAGTTTCTTGCGATTCTCAACCTCTATTGCTAAGTCAAAATGATAAGTGTCAGGGTAAAAATGATACTTTTTCCTGATTATTCCATTGTCAGGAGAAATAAACTCGTAGATAACCTCCAGCGTATCACGGGTAGCATCGTAAGTCCCTTGAGTGATGTTGCAATTATAATGCGCTGTCGATGATGAAAAAGCCCCATCATTAAAAACCGCATCAGGTGTAGCGCGGTCAGCATCAGGAAGCATTTCAATTTCTTCACCATTGCGGTAATAGTGATCCCGGAGCTTCATAGAAACAGGTCCGCCGCCTCTACTACTAAGTGCTAATGTATATTTATTTGTAGAAACAATAACCGTGTCAACATCCACAGTGTCTATATTTACAGGCGCAACCTCTTCTGGCACAGGCTCTTCCGCCTCAACGAATTTCTGAGTTGATTGTTTGCCTGCCTGTTTCAGTGAATCTGCAATTCTCTGAGTTAGATTTTGCTTTGTTTGCTGATCTGGTTCAGATGGCGCATATATCCCGAGGAATTCCAAAATCGGGTAGTAAAATAGAACAATGGCAATTAACACAATTACTAATGGAAGTGTCTTTTTATCCAGCATATTTTCCCTGATACAGTGTGTTTCAATAAATTATCTATAGTTTTCGGTTTTCTCTGGAACCGGATCATAACCGCCTTCATGCCACGGATGACATCGAAGTATACGTTTAATCCCCATAATACTGCCGGTTCCTGCTCCATAACGTTGGATTGCTTGCTCTGCATACCGCGAACATGTTGGTTCATAACGGCAATTATTGCCCAAAAACGGTGACAGTGTATAGCGATAAACCGTTATCAAAGCTAGTAACAATTGGGAAATAGGAGAGACCTTATGCCACCAACTAATTACCTTGAACTGAGTATGCTTGTTGTGAACCCTGATGTTACTCTTCATAGGGGATGGCTTAGTCATCCGTTCCGCCGAGTTTCTTGAATATACGGGATATTTCTGCATTCATAACAGCCGACCCAGCTTCCTCAACATTGAAAGAGGGCAACACAAGAATTCTAATCGGCTTGACAAGCAGTTTCTTATTAAGGCGAATAGCCTCTCTGAATAGCCGTTTAATTCTATTGCGACAGACAGCATTTCCATGTTTACGAGACACAATCAAGGCATAGGCAAAAGTTTCGCCCGGCTCCCAAAACAGACGGAACCCGTTGGCGGAAACTACTTTCCCGTGTTGCAACAACTTCTGAATGTCGCTCCGTCTCTTAAGACTCTCGCGACGGGGAAGTTTATTTCTTACGACCAACCTTGACTGCGAGTCTTTTTCTTCCTTTGGCACGGCGACGGGCTAACACTCTGCGACCACCTTTAGTGGCCATGCGCGCCCGGAATCCGTGGTCGTTTAGTTTCTTTCGATTCGATGGTTGAAATGTTCGTTTCATTTTTCATTCATCCTAAAAAAATTAAGTCTCAAAGTATAAGAAAAATCAGCATTTAGTCAAGAACAATATTTATTTAGCCAAAGCAAGGTAATATATGTAAGGATTACTGATACTATACACGACAATCTTTAATTTGCGTAGAATATTTATCAAGTGCAAGGATTATTGTGTAAATTGATATTTAGAGTTAGCTGAATAAAGTACCTGTCCGCTCGACAGGCGGGTAAGTTCTTTGTTCATAAATAGATAAGCATGTATTGTATTGTTTCAAGTGAAAGGGTTTTGTTATAAATAGTTTAAAAGGTTTGCACTTGATAAACATTCTACACGCCACAGCGCACTTCCTGTGCGCCGACAGGCACGTCAGCTCGCGTAGCAGCGGGGCTTGTCTCCGCTGTGTGTATAGAAACGGGCGACACAAGGCCGCCCGCTACGCGCCCGCCAAAGGCGGGGAGATTGTGG
>JAYEIF010000051.1:0-4631 GCA_034659895.1 Candidatus Zixiibacteriota bacterium | reverse complement strand
CCAAATGCCAACACAAGCCTTGATGTCAACGAGATGGATGATGCGTTTGTTGAATATGGTCCGATGGTTAACTCAGGACAATTCGATGGCATAGCGGGTGAGAAAGCTATTAAAGAAGTTAATCAATACGCTGAACAACATGGGTTTGGTCGTGTTAAAGTAAACTATAGGTTGAAGGACTGGTCAATTTCACGCCAGCGTTACTGGGGATGTCCAATCCCGATTATTCATTGTGATAAATGCGGTTTGCAGCCTGTTCCAGAAAGTGAACTTCCGGTACTGCTACCTGATATAGAAGATTATCATCCCAAGGGTCGTTCGCCATTAGCGGATGTACCGGATTTTATAAACACCACTTGCCCAAAATGTGGCGGTAAAGCAACCCGTGATCCAGACACTATGGATACTTTTGTATGCTCATCATGGTATTACTTACGTTACCTTGATCCTCGCAACGATTCTAAACCTTTCGAATCTGAAAAGGTCAATCGGTGGTTACCAATCGATTTGTATATTGGCGGAATTTCACATGCCACAGCACATCTGATATATTTTCGATTCTTTCATAAGTTCTTACAAGATATAGGAGTATTAGATACCCCAGAACCTGCAACTCGCCTTGTTAATCATGGTATGGTGTTGGACTCAAATGGCGAAGTGATGTCCAAATCAAAGGGTAACTCTGTATCTCCTATTGCAGTAATGAATAAACATGGAGTTGATGTTTCCCGACTGGCGATGTTTTTTGCGGCGCCTACTGAAAAAGAAGTCATGTGGAGTGATGATTTTATCATTGGTGTACAGAAATTTGTAACTAATAAACTCTTGGGATTAGTTAGCAATTATCGAGGCACTAAACCTAATCTTCAACAAATATTCAAATTCGAAACACTTAGTAGCTACGAAAAAGAGATATACGTTAAGCTTAATCAGACAATCAAGAGAGTTTCTGAGGATTTCCCGCGTCTTCAATTTAACACCAGTATAGCTGCTCTGATGGAGCTGGTAAAGGAATATGAACCTGATAGCATTAACAATGATGAGCTTAATGACTTTTTAATTATTAAAATTGCTCAACTTTTATCGCCATTGGCACCACATTTAGCTGAAGAAATGTGGTCAGAGTGTAGTTTTAGTGGATCCGTGTTTCTTTCTGACTGGCCAATTTATGATTCTGATGCAGTAGTTGGAAATATAGTTAGTATCGCTGTTCAGATAAACGGAAAACTCCGCGATACTGTTGATGTATCGGCTGATGCTACACAGGAACAAGTAGAAGATATAGCTATGAAGAGTACAAAAGTACAGAAGTATACAGATGGATTTGATATTGTAAAACGAATATATATAAAAGGAAAGATATTGAATTTTGTAGTAAAAGGGAAAAAATAATAAAACTCCCAATTATATGTTAACATAATATATCTTATGAGACACAACGTTACATCCTTATGAAATTATCAATTATTATACCAGTTTTTAATGAGCTCTCCACTATCGAGGGATTAATTAACCAAGTCAAAAATGCTCCGGTTGAAAACAAGGAAATCATTCTGGTTGATGATTACTCAACTGATGGTACGCGCAAACTATTAAAGGAAAAGATTGAGCCTCTGGTTGATAAAGTTATATATCAACCTCAAAACTATGGCAAGGGCTTTGCGCTTAAGACAGGTTTTGCCAAAGCGTCAGGAGATATAATATTGATACAGGATGCAGATCTTGAGTACAATCCAAACGAATATCCAAATCTTATTAAGCCTATAATTGATGATAAAGCTGATGTAGTTTATGGCTCAAGATTCATTGGTGGCGGTCCCCACAGGGTAGTTTATTTCTGGCATTACATTGGCAATCGGTTACTGACGCTTCTTTCCAATATGTTTACCAATATCAATTTAACCGATATGGAAACCTGCTATAAGGTTTTTCGACGGGATTTAATTCAATCAATTGATATCAAAGAGAAACGGTTCGGCTTTGAACCTGAAATAACAGCAAAGATTGCCAGAAGACGAGTTCGTATTTACGAAATAGGCATATCATACTACGGTCGAACCTATGAGGAAGGTAAAAAAATCGGCTGGAAAGATGGTATGAAAGCTGTCTGGTGCATTTTAAAATACAATTTGTTTGTGAGTAACAAATAAAACTGAATGTGAAGTAATACTTTAAGCCCAACCGCGTCGGGATAAATTGCGTCGTTGAGATTCGTAAACACGTCTTGTTTTCATAGCCTGTATATACCAATCGATATTAAGCTGCACGCCATCTTTAAGTGTTACTTTAGGATTATACCCTAAGAGTCTTTTAGCTAACGAAATATCACCAACATAAAAAGATATCTCGCCTACCCTCTTGTTGATATATGTAATCTTCGAAGATGAATTTAGATATTCAACTATCATTTTGGCAAGGTTAAGTAACTCCTCTCCCCTGCCACGTGAGATATTTATAGTCTTGCCAACGATTTTATCAAATTGCTTGATTACCTGTGATAAACCGTCGGAGCAATCATCTATGTATGTGAAATCAAGCTTTTTGTCACGACCAAACACGCAAATATCCCGATTCCGAATGGCATAGTATATGAAAAGTGGAATTACTCTCTCAGAAACATCGAATCGACCATACACATTCGATAGGCGAATAATAACCGAGCGAATGCCATAGCATTCATGGTAAGCATGTATTAGTGCTTCTGCTCCAAATTTTGAAGCTGTATATGGCGATTTAATATGGATTATGTCAGTAGAGTTTTCTTTGCGCCTCTCCCCTGTTCTTGATTCACCATAAACCTCCCGCGATGATGAAAAAACAAACCTGTCAATTTTGTTAGTGCGAGCGTATTCTAACAGGTTAAATGTCATTAGATAATTGTCATGAGCCAAACGCGGTTTTATTACCAAATCATGTACTCGCGCATTTGCCGCCAGATGTATAATCATATCAGGTTTTCGCGGAAGCTTTAGTCTAGTTAGTGGCTTGCGCAAATCGTGAAAAATAGTCCTTCGTTCAATTTTTTTATCCCAATACGAGTGACGGATATCAAGTGGTATAACATAATACCCCTGCTCCATAAGAGTTTGGGTTAAGGCTGTTCCCACGGTGCCGGATGATCCGGTCAGAAGAATTGTCTTAACTGACATTGTTAACCCTCTTCCCTATACTATTTCAAATCCGGCCTTTTCCCATGTCTTTCGATTGAGAATTCCGAAATAGTCTAAAACCAGACGTTTCTTCATAAGAGTTGCGATGTATGTAGGCTTCAATTTGCGGAACTGACTATGAGCGCTACCAATAATAAGTACTGATGCTCCTTTAAGAGCATCATCAGGATGATTGACAAGAGGAATGTTATCTCTGATTATTTTCTCTGTTTGTTTTAGAAACGGTTCATATATGCTCACCCGAGCGCGTGCCCGTCGTAAATGAGTGGTCAGTTTTACTGCTTGTGAACCACGGGTATCGTCAATCTCAGGTTTGAAAGCAGCCCCAAAGATAGCAATTTTCTTCCCTCTTAGAGAGCCAAGTCGATATTTTAGATCAACTACGAGATGTTCGAGCAAACGATCGTTGATGCTCAGTGCTGTCAAAGCGGTTTCAAAAGTGAAATCGCTATCGCTTTCGGTAGAGTTAATCAAGCGGCAGTCCTTTGGTAAACACGAACCACCAAAACCGAGCCCGGGCGTAAAATAATCAGTACCAATTCGATTGTCCATACTTATCCCGCGTTTGATAGAATCAAGGTCGAGTTTTTCTGTCCTTGCAAAATCAGCAATTTCATGTATGAATGCTAACCGATATGCGAGATATACATTAGAAGCAAGCTTGATTAGCTCGGCTGATTTCAAATCAGTTTGGACTATTGGAATATTTTTCGGGTAGATTTGTCTATATACGTTAAGCAATCGTGTCGCATCTTGCTTACGCTTGCTACCAATAATGATTCGCCACGGTTTCGCTGTGTCTTCATAAGCAAGTCCCTCCCGCAGGAATTCAGGATTGACTACAAGGCGGATTCCTGTCCCATACTCAGTTTTATCAAGCAACCGTCGGAAGTTATCTGCAAAACCGACTATATTCGTTGACTTCAATACGACAGTTGGAGGTGTTCGATGTTTTGTTTCTCCTATCAGATTCGCAATATGCTCGAAGACACTTAATCTCATTTTCCAATCGACCATATCAACGGAATCAATAGCAATGAAAATCAGCTTTGCTTTCTGATAAATATTTTTGGAGGGTAAAACAGTTCGAAGATTACCGGCGTTTACTGCTCGATTGAGCTTACGTGCAAGTTCAGGCTCGTGGAAATGGAGTTTACCTTTATTTAGTGTGTCAACTGTAGCGTGGTTTTTTTCGACAATAGTAACTTTGAATCCTTTAGTTGCCAGATAAACCGCTGTTGCAAGACCTACATAGCCTGCACCTACAACCAATATGTCCATTTTAGATGCCATATTAAAACAGAATATAAGCTAAGATAAGACAATTGACAAACTATTTAGGGCTTGTTGAATAATTAGTTATTATGTACCACAATCTCAAATTCGCGTAGCGGGCGGCCTTGTGTCGCCCGTTTCTATACACACACCTGTCTGCGACAGGCAGGGCGGAGACAAGCCCCG
>JAYEIF010000050.1:19772-22651 GCA_034659895.1 Candidatus Zixiibacteriota bacterium | reverse complement strand
GACTCACGGCGGAAACAGGAAAAGGTCAATTCGTGAGCGTGGCCAGAATTGTTGAAATGTACCCTTTTGTTCATGTTCCAGGATAAGGGATTAATCCGGCCCAAACAAGTTTGAGCCGGGCACCCGGGGCACCCGGGCGTGGCCAGAATTGTTGAAATGTACCCTTTTGTTCATGTTCCAGGATAAGGGATTAATCCGGCCCAAACAAGTTTGAGCCGGGCACCCGACGAATTGGAGATTGAGGTACATAGTAACGAATTATTCAGCAAGTCCTAATTACTGATAACTATTGCTCTCGGTTTTTTATTAAAACATTGTGTAAACTTGACTCTGAACTATGCTGACTCCTCTATAATTCGTTTTGTGTCGCGGGCGATAACAAGTTCTTCGTTTGTTGGAACTACCAAAATTTTAACACGCGAATCATCAGTGGATATATCGCATTCTTTACCATC
Source organism: Candidatus Zixiibacteriota bacterium (assembly GCA_034659895.1). Taxonomy (GTDB): domain Bacteria; phylum Zixibacteria; class MSB-5A5; order GN15; family FEB-12; genus B120-G9. Next base: position 22,196 of record JAYEIF010000050.1, on the reverse strand, counting down.
AACGGCATCATTTTTGTCCGAATCGATAGACATCCCTAGATACTCAAAATCAGAACATGTAGTACTACGAACAGGTATGGAATTTTCGCCTATTCCACCAGTAAAAACAATTGCGTCCAAACCTTTAAGAGCAGCCGTATATGAGCCGATGTATTTGCGGATACGGTAACAGTAAGCGTTGAAAGCAAGTTGGGCATTGCTGTTACCATCAACGGCCGCAGAGGTAACCTCTTTCATGTCTGATGATACTCCTGATATCCCAAGTAGCCCCGAGTGCTTGTTAAGCAGTGTGTTAGCCTCGTGAAGTGACAATTCCTCGCGAGCCATAATGTGCAAAATAATAGCCGGGTCCATGTCCCCTGTACGTGTACCCATAAGAATACCTTCAAGGGGAGTGAACCCCATTGAAGTATCAATTGATACGCCTTTATCAAATGCTGTTATCGATGCGCCGTTGCCTAAATGACAAGTTATTATCTTTAGCTCTTCCAACGGACGCTCTAATATTTTGGAAGCTCTGATAGATACATAGCGATGCGACATTCCGTGGAATCCATAACGCCTAATACCATAACGCTTATAGAGCACATAAGGAATTCCGTATATGTACGCATAGTCCGGTATATTATGGTGTACGGAAGTATCGAAAACAGCCACCTGAGGAATGCCAGGAAGTGTTTCATTACAAGCATTGATACCGCGGATATTATGCGGGTTGTGTAATGGTGCCAGTTCAATTAACTTGCGTAACTCTTTCATAAGATCGGGAGTGATAAGAACCGAGTCTGTGAATTTTTCGCCACCATGAACAACTCGATGACCAACAGCGTGAATTTCCGAACGGTCCTTGATAACGCCATGTTCCTTCGACAGCAGAATATTAATCACCTGTTCTGTCGCTTGAATATGGTCCAGTATCTCAGCTGAAATTACTGTCTGTTCTTTGCCTTGGGGTTTGTGAGTCAACACGGATGCAGACATGCCGATTCGTGCTACCATACCTTTGGCTAAAGCGACCTCTGAGTCGGTGTCGATTAGTTGATACTTAATAGATGATGAACCGCAGTTAAGAATAAGGATGTTCATAATAATACCTCGAACCTATTGAGAAACTTCTATATCGTTATTGTGAATCTTATTACCTTCTTCGTCATATTTGAAAAATCCGCTACCGGTTTTTACACCCAAATGCCCTGCGCGTACCATCTTGCGCAACAGCGGACAAGGATTGTATTTATGATCAGAGAGTTCGTCAAGCAGGTTTTGCATCCACGACATAATTACATCAAGTCCCATCGTATCGGCCAGAGTCAACGGCCCAATGTTGAATCCAAAACCCAGTTTCATAGCACGATCGATATCTTCTGCCGATGCTACACCTTCCATAAGCACGTGCATAGCTTCGTTTAGAAGCGGTACGATGATACGAGTAGTTACATAACCGGGATACTCGTTGACAGTGATGTATTCCTTCCCGAGGATGTCTGCGAAATCAACCGCTTTATTAAAAGTTTCATCATCGGTTTTGAGACCTTTTACAATTTCCACAAGCGGTATTTTTGTGACCGGATTAAGGAAGTGCATACCAATTATCTTTTCAGGTCGCTCAGTAACCTCAGCAAGCTCAGATACGGAAATAGTTCCTGTGTTAGTAATAAGAAGACAGTCAGCTTTACAGATTGTATCAAGTTTCTCAAACAGGTCACGTTTCAGCTCGAGTTTTTCTGGGATTGCCTCAATGATGATATCAGATTCATCAGCCATAGATAAATCAGACGATGGGAAAATACGAGCTATAATTGATTTCTTCTCTGATTTGGTGAGTCCCCATTTATCTATTTCACGATCTATGCTTTCGGAAATCCCCTTGATTCCTTTCTCTGCCAGACGTGTAGTTTTATCAAGGAGCAAAACTTCGCTTCCCTCGGTTGCGATTGCTTCAGCCAGCCCCTGACCCATCACACCGGCTCCGATTACCATTATCTTTGTTGATGCCATATTCTTCGGTTCTTTCAGTTACCTATATTTTGTTTTTCAGTCTTTGCCTGCTAGCAAATTTTGCTCATCAGGCAAATCGTTGGTGAATATAATTGTAGTTTTGTATATATCAACACCTATTTGTATATTACTTCGGTAAACAGTAAGTTTTTTGGTACCGATAAGTAATAGAAATGTAAGAACATTGAAGGAATAGTGTTTTTATTCGAAACAGTGTTTTACTTGAAATATCATTTCATTTGAAATATAATTTCATTTGAAACAGAGTTTCACTCGATAGAGAGGAGTTTGTATGTATAGATTTTTCTTATTTTGTTTTCTAATAGTGATATGTATTACTGCGATTGAACCAATTTCGGAAGCTCGAATTGTCAAAGTGGAACGGCGTTACAACATGCTGAATATCTATGGCGGTTATGCTACTGC
>JAYEIF010000050.1:0-19672 GCA_034659895.1 Candidatus Zixiibacteriota bacterium | reverse complement strand
ACCCATCAATGGCATCTATTTCAAGGGGATAATGGGGGATACAATTACTGATCAACCAATGTTGTTTGCGGTAGTTGATTGCAATGGACACTATCTTGCTGAGCAGCAGATACAACTTGATATGGTTACTGGTGATGGTATTCTCGGTCCGCGAAGCATCATGACCGACAACGCCGGCGTGGCAGGATTCGCATACTGTTTTAGTGGTAATCTTGCGAATGCTTCTTTCCGTTTGTATTTAGAAAATCTGGATACGATAAAAGTCTATGTCCGGGCTGACGCTCTTATTCCTGGTGGGCATGGACAGGCGCAGTATATTCTATTTGATGATACTTATGCGGATGTTAAAAATTTCAATGGGGAACCGGCATCATTGGATATAATTACAGATCATTGTATAATGTATGCAAACTATGAGGAAAGTCTTGGGGTTGTAGTGATGCTGTATGATCTTGACTATAATCAACAGGTATATGACACTTCAAGCGTCTATGGTGTCATTGTCAATTCTGTATATTCCGGTACTACTCTTGACAATCCTGCTATTGGTGTATTATCTCCGTTGGCTGATCTTCGGCAGCTTTGGGGCGTTCCGGACGATATTAAGCATTCTCCCCCTCGGCCTGCTACAGTCATACGTTATGATTCGCTTCCGGGAAAATTCTATGGCCATTGGGAGTCGGGAATGGCAGATACACTCATTGAAGAAATTCATCTGTTTGAACCAGTTGAACAAGCTTCTCCGATTTCACTATTGAACCTTGACACGTCTCAGTGAGCTGTCTATATTCGCATAAATTTGGAATTGAAACAGAGGAAGTAAACATGAGGTTTTTGACAATGATTGCAATACTGACCGCTATTATGGTTCTTGGGGCAGTTGGATGCAACAGCAATGATGCGAAGACAGGGGACAAACAAGCAACTACCGAAAAAGCAGAAAAAGTTAAAGAGGGAACACCAATGACTGCACAGGAACCTGCTGGAGATAGCCTTGCCGCGATTCGTAAACCTATTCGCAAAGAGGACAATGCGATTGTTACAATAAGCACTAACTATGGTGATATGACTCTGGAGCTATGGCGTGATGTGGCTCCTGCCCATGCCGACTCATTTGTAGCTCGTACTAAGGAAGGTTTTTACGATAGCCTGAAATTTCATCGTGTGATTGATAACTTTATGATTCAGGGTGGTGATCCCAAGGGTAATGGTAGTGGTAATGCGGGTTATTTCTTGAATGCAGAATTTTCTGACGAGCCGCATGTTGAAGGCACACTTTCAATGGCTCGCGCTCAGAGTCCAAATTCAGCTTCCTGTCAGTTTTTTATCTGTCTCACACGCACAGCATTTCTTGATAAGAAATATACTGTTTTTGGTCAATTGCTGAAGGGTTACGATGTCCTTCACAAGATAGGCAAAGTTGAGTGCAAGCCTGGTCAAGGCGGCAGTAAAGGATCATCGCCGGTAAAGGATGTTATAATGGAAAAGGTGTTCCTTTCGGATGCAGAGGGAAAACCTATCAAATAGTAGGTTAGAGGGAAATGGCTTTATTGTGGGCGGAATTTTCCAAATTCCGCCCTTTTGCTTGTTGATTTATCATATGGAACAGCCATAACTTGTATTTGTTGTGAGAGATAGAATATGAGTCCACGGAAAATAAGCATACTTGGTTCGACAGGGTCAATCGGCCGGTCCACATTGGATGTGGTGGTCCGTCACCCGGGAGAGTTTGATGTTGTCGCTTTAGCAGCCAACTCCAATGTAGAACTGCTGGCAAGTCAGTGTCGTAGGTTTAGGCCAAAGTATGCCTGTCTTGTTGATTCATCTAAAGTTAAAGAGCTTCACTCGCAGCTTGGTGACCAAAAAGTGGAAGTTCTGGCAGGCAGTGACGAACTTGTTAAGCTTGCTGGTATGGAAGATATCGATTTGGTGGTTAATGCTGTTGTAGGAGCTGCCGGACTGCTTGCCTCTTTGGAAACGGTAAGCAACATGGATAAGTCTTTAGCTTTGGCTAATAAAGAATCCCTTGTTGCGGGTGGTCCGCTGTTTCCAGAAATTCTCAAGAGAACCGGTAGTCGCATACTACCTATTGATTCCGAGCATTCCGCTCTATGGCAATCACTTACTTCGGGTAAAGCAGACGAAGTAAGACGGCTGATTATCACTGCTTCAGGTGGACCATTCAGGGAACTTCCAACTAATAAGTTCGATTCTATAACACCGGAACAGGCACTGGAACATCCTACATGGAAAATGGGTCCTAAAATCACAATTGACTCGGCTACATTGGCAAACAAGGGGCTTGAGGTGATTGAAGCAGTTGCTCTGTTCGATATGCCTGTTGAGAAGGTATCGGTGGTAATCCATCCACAATCGATTGTTCACTCTATGGTAGAGTATGTAGATTCTTCTATTATTGCTCAGCTATCTAATCCGGACATGCGGCTTCCAATTACATATGCGCTGTTTTGGCCGAACAGGGTTCAGTCAGAATTTGGACAGCTTGACCTAAATAAACTTTCTTCGTTTACTTTTGAACCTCCCAATTTTCAGAAGTTTAGTGCACTACGTCTGGCTTTCGAGGTAGCTAAAAGTGGAGGAACAGCACCTGCTGTTTTTAATGCTGCCAACGAAGTGGCAGTTGAAGCTTTCCTTGGCGGATCTATCAAGTTCACCGGAATAACCGATATTATATATAGAGCAGTTGAAAAAATTGATTTCATATCCAGTCCTGATTTGAAGGACATCCTTAAGGCTGATAGCCAGGCAAGGGAATTAGCCCGACAAACTGTGGAGAAATTGAAATGCTTGTAAACATAGTGTCATTTGTATTTGTTCTTGGTCTTTTGGTCTTTATTCACGAACTTGGCCATTTTCTTGTGGCAAAGAAGGTCGGAATCAAAGTTGAAAGTTTTTCTCTTGGATTCCCCCCCAATATCTTTTCGAAAAAATGGGGTGAAACCAAGTATTGTATTGGTATCATTCCGTTGGGTGGATATGTAAAAATGGCTGGTGAAAACCCAACCGAGGAAGCCAGTGGTTCACCTGATGAGTTTATGTCAAAATCTATTTCCTCACGAACAGCAGTTATCTTTGCCGGTCCGTTTATGAACTATATTCTGGCAATAATACTATTAATTGGCATTTTTTATTTTGGTGGACGTCCACTTACCGATGACACAAAAGTATTGGTTGGAGAGGTTCAGCAAGAAAGCCCTGCCGAGAAAGCAGGATTGAAAGCAGATGATAGAATAATTTCTGTCAATGGTGAAACTGTTAATCAATTTGATTCGCTGGCTTATCGCATACATGCCATAGTGGAGAAACCTCTCGACTTAACATGGGTGCATGGGAAAGATACAATCCAGTCAACTATTGTCACGATGTCGGTGCCAATGCCCAATATCGAAGGCGGTATGGATACGGTCGGGATTATTGGATTTAACGAAAAAATTATTGGGTATGAGGAATTTGGTTTCTTTGAATCGGTGAAGATGGGAACAGTAATGGCTCACACGCTTGTGGTCCAGACTTTCGATTTCATTTCCAAGCTTATATCTGCAGAGGTGTCTCCCAAAGCGATAGGCGGGCCTTTGTTTATCGCTCAGCAATCCGGCAAGGAAGCGAAAAAGGGTGTGGTCAATTTATTTTTCTTTATGGCTCTATTGTCAGTCAATTTGGCTGTAATTAATGTTATTCCCATTCCAGTTCTCGATGGAGGCCAGCTTGTTTTCTTAGCTATTGAGAAACTGCGCGGTTCACCGTTGTCGATGAAAGCCCGTATGTACAGTCAGCAAGTTGGGGTTATCCTCCTTTTGGGGCTGATTGTGATGGTTACATACAATGATATTATCCGTCTAATTCAGGGCTATTGATTCATTTCTGGTTCACTGGAATCCTGCTCGTTCTTCTCTCTTGTTGTCTAAGTGAATCAGAACACACGCTTAGTGATTGACCCAAATAACAGTTTGCATATATTAATTGTTTAGACGTCAATAAGGTGATGAAATTAATGTCCGTTCCAGTTCCAAAAACGAGTTCTCATACAGTGTTCGATTTGCAGTCCAAATATACGCCTAAAGGTGATCAGCAACATGCGATTGATGAATTGCTGGCTGGTTTGGGAAATCACCGCAAACATCAGACCCTGCTTGGCGTTACGGGGTCTGGTAAGACCTTCACAATGGCTAATGTTATCTCACGCTGGGGTCGTCCGACACTTGTGATTTCCCACAATAAAACTCTGGCGGCTCAATTATATGGAGAGCTTAAAGCATATTTTCCCAACAATGCGGTGGAGTTTTTTGTCAGTTACTACGATTACTACCAACCTGAGGCGTATCTTCCCACGACTGATACTTTCATTGAGAAGGATACACAGGTTAATGAAGATATTGATCGTCTGCGATTGCGAGCGACGGCATCACTATTGGAACGGGAAGACGTTATTATTGTATCTTCTGTTTCATGTATTTACGGACTTGGTTCACCAACAGAGTACAAACGTCAGTTTCTACAGCTTCGAAAAGGATTTGAGATTGATCGTGATGATGTTATCCGCAAACTTATTGATATTCATTATTCTCGCAACGATATCGACTTCACCCGTGGTAATTTCCGGGTTCGAGGCGATACGATTGAACTCATTCCGGCATATTATGAAAAGGCTATCCGTATTCAGTTTTTCGGCGATGAGATTGAACGCCTGACAGTAATTGATCCACTGACCGGAGAGATATTCAAAGAACTGAATCGCATTGCTATTTATCCTGCAAAACATTTTGTGACTTCGCCTGAGCAGCTCAAGCAAGCTATTGTAAGTATTCGAGCCGAACTGGAGCAGCGTCTTGAGGAATTTCGCTCTCAAGGAAAACTACTTGAAGCTCAACGGCTGGACATGCGCACTAAATATGATCTTGAAATGCTTCAGGAGATTGGCTATTGCTCGGGGATTGAAAATTACTCCCGCCATCTGTCAGGACGAAAGCCAGGGGAGAGGCCGTTCACTTTGATTGATTTCTTTCCCGATGATTTTCTAACCATGATTGATGAATCGCATCAGTCTATACCACAGGTGCGGGGGATGTTTGCCGGAGATAAAAGCCGCAAGGCAGTATTGGTGGAACACGGATTCAGGTTGCCATCGGCGCTGGATAATAGGCCTTTGTTTTTTGATGAGTTTGAGCAATTGCTCAAGGAGCGTGTATATGTTTCAGCTACTCCAGCTGATTACGAACTTCAAAAATGTGATGGCGTAATTGTAGAACAGGTAATTAGACCAACTGGATTGCTCGACCCGAAAATTATTGTAAAACCTCTCGATACTCAGGTTGACGATCTGCTTCAACAATCCAAAGAACATGCTTCGCGGAAAGAGCGAGTGTTGGTTACGACTTTGACCAAGCGCATGTCGGAAGACTTGACTGACTACATGACCCGTGCCGGATTGCGGGTGCGATACTTGCATAGCGAAATCAAAACAATTGACCGTACAGGTATTATTCGTGATCTCAGGTTGGCGGAATTTGATGTCCTCGTGGGTGTGAACCTGTTGCGTGAAGGGCTTGATTTGCCGGAGGTGGCGCTGGTTGCTATTCTCGATGCAGATAAAGAGGGATTTCTTCGTTCTAATCGTTCGTTGATTCAAACTGCTGGCCGTGCTGCTCGGAACAAAAAAGGTCAAGTGATTCTCTACGCTGATAAGATGACAAATTCTATGCGCAAAGCTATTGATGAAACCAATCGTCGGAGGAAAAAGCAACTGGCATATAACAAGGAACACAACATTGATCCAGAGACGATTTTCAAAACTCGTGATGAGATTCTCCGCTCCACACAATTTGTTGAATCTAAAACCGTGGATGAAAATAAATTCGAGAAACCCAGTGCTTTTGCTCGCATGAGCAACGAAGACCAATTAGCATTTATGCTGAAAGCGATGAAGAAGGCGGCTGACAACCTCGATTTTGAAACTGCTATGCTCATTCGAGATGAAATTAATCAAATGAAAACGGATTTGAAAAAGAAGAGAAGGAAGAGAAAATAAGTGAAATCTCATTTGGATATTAGTTATAGAAATCGATATTTCATTGTTGTTGTAATTCTTACGTCAATTTGTTTGCTGACTTTTTCTGGTTGTGAGGAAAAAGAAGTTCCCTATGTGCAGGACTCTGAAGTTCTTGAGCGTTATATTTATGAAACTGAGGAAGGACGTGATCTTTTCCGTACTGATAATCTTTTTCTTGAAGACGAATATTCTATTCCCTTTGATTCTGCTGTATATAAAACGATTGTTGATTCTACCCATAGGATAATTTCTCTGGATGTCTTCGTAGATACTGCAAAATATAACAATATAGGTCACTTTTGGTACAGAACGACTCACGAATATAATTACTATGCACCTTTGAAGGGAAACCTTTGGGATGCCGAGATGGTCGTAGACGATTATTTCTTTATACGAACACTTCGCACGGTAGGGGATAGCACAACAGAGACGTCTCATAAGTATTTGGTAACACGCTATGCTTATTTTGTGAAAATTGGTAGTGACAGCAGAGAATATCTTGGCTGGAAGCTCTTTGGTTACGATGGAGGAAAGTCGGAATCGTCGGCGATGATGGAGGTTCGCTCAGAAAATGGAACTGTATTTCGGGGGGATAATGTTGGCTATGAACAATTCCGTTATACTGTCCACTGGGAGAATCTCTCCACTGGTTACGCAACAGTCGACGCTGGTTATAGTGAGCATTCTTATATGAGGCCAGATCAATTAGGGGTAATCGAAGATGGCTCCAGATTGTATCTTAATAGTTATAATGTCAGTAATGAGTCGTATTATCAAATTGTTTCGGCTGAAACTGATAGTGGCTTCGGATTGCAAATGATGCATCGGTCTGACAGCTCTCACTATGTCGATACGGTGAAAACGCCAGACAACAACAGCCGCATCTGGAACCTGTTGTTTCTTAGTGAGATAGAGCGTTTCTATATAGAGGGGAGTCAACCGCCCGATACTATGGGAACTAACTGGTATTTCTGGTGTGTGCCGTACCGCGTACCTAAGTGATTTCATTCACGCCTGTCGGCGCACAGGATTTCTATTACTTTTTGTTGAATTGTCTCTGCACTTGCAGTATACTTAAATAAACTGTGAATTTCATTTTATATGGAGGTAACATATGAAAACGTTTCATTCCGTCGCTATTCTCTTTGTGGTTCTATTAGCCTTGGGGAGTATGGGTTGCGGCACACAGATTTCTTCGGGACATCGAGGGGTGTTTTTCAAAAAATTCGGTGATGGCACCGAAATGGGGAAAGTCTATAAAGAGGGGTTCAATTGGCATCTGCCCTGGAACAGTATGTTAGTTTACAAGATTCAGACACAGGAGCGAAAAGAGATATTGAAGGTACTCTCTTCCGATGGCGCCACGATTCGAATGGAAGTATCTATTCTGTATCGACCGATGGTTCAAAAGATTGACTCTTTGCAGGTAACAATCGGTCCAGCATACTATGATGTAAAAGTAGCTCCAACGGCACGGGGAATAGCTCGCACAGTCTCTGGAAACTACACTCCGGAGGAAATCTATTCGACAAAGCGAGGGGAGCTGAAACGTGGGATAAAGAAAGCCCTTGTCTCTGAAATGGCTGCTCATTTCATTGAGATTCAGGATGTTCTGATACGTGATGTCCAAATACCGGCCAAAATAAGTGAGGCAATCAATTTCAAACTGACTGCTGATCAGGAAGCTCAAAAGATGGAGTTCACCATCAAAAGGGAGGCGCTGGAAGCGGAACGAAAGCGTATTGAAGCAAAAGGAATCTCAGATTTTCAGAAGATTGTCTCCGCTGGTATTACTCAGTCACTTTTGAGATGGAAAGGGATTGAAGCCACGCTCAAGATTGCTGAATCACCTAATACGAAGGTGATTATTGTCGGCAATGATGCCAGCTCTTTACCGGTTATTCTTGGAAATGATAAGTAAGGGTTTCTGAATAACTCGTTACTATTATCACAATCTCAAATTCATTTAGCGGGCGGCTTTATGTCGCCCGTTTCTATACACACAGCGGAGACAAGCCCCGCTGCTACGCGAGTAGAATGTTTATCAAGTGCAAGCCTTTTAAGCTATTCATAACAAAACCCTTTCACTTGAAACAATACAAAACATGTTTATCTATTTATGAACAAAGAACTTATACTTTATTCAGCAGACCCTATATAGCTAAGCCCCAATGGATTTGTCATACCAGCGGAAGCTGGTATCCAGTCACGCCTCGGCGCATTTCCAAATTCAGTTGATATAGATAGATTCCTGCTTCCGCAGGAATGACTAACTTCGCAAGGCAGACGCAATACCGTCTTCTGTACAAGGTTTATCAACAAGCCCCAAGCGGTGTGCCACCCAGCCTAATCATATTAAACCCCTTTTTGTCTGAGTACCATGTTTGGTTTTAAGGCAATTAGAAGTAGAGATCTAAAGATATCCACAGTTTCCCTTAAGCAGAGCACAGCATAATCTATCCAGTGAACTTCACAAAAGTGGCAATTCAATGCAATATCCTTTAAATAATTAACATAAGTACCAGTGATATAGGCAGTTAAAAAGTTGGCCTGATTATTGCATTAGGATGTTGGAAGACTAAAAGCTCTTGACAAAAAGGTGGAACGGTATATATTAATATGGTTATTGGAATTTGCATTTTTATTACTTCTGTATACTTTCACCTGCATCCTAAAAGGAAGCTGGCTAAAGAAACGCTAATTGTTGCGGCGAAGGGACTTTTTTGTGCCCTTTGCTAAATTATAGAGACTGAATTAGGTCGGTTTGAGATTCAAACCACCTTCAATATTATTGTCGGCGATTGTTTTCGCCAATATCGTTTGGAGGAAATTAATGAAACGCACAGGGATTTTAAAGTTTGTCTTGATATTGTTGCTGATTGGCACCGTGCAGGTAGCGTTTGCTAATGATGGCAGTACGCTCGGGTTTAGTGACCCTTCTGGCAGTGTTGATAACAACAACTCTACACTATGTTATCCGACTGACACTTTTTATATCTGCCTTGGAGATGCCATTTATGATACACTCACGTTTGAATTTGGAGATATGAGTGATCCGTCAATTAGTATGGCTATCCATGATGGACCGGGTGAACTTTCCTGGGAGGTTAGTGACAAGCTGTATGGGTATTACACATATATACCAGAAGGCGACAGTGAATTCCTGATGCAGTACTTAGTTGTTGGTCCGGGAACAGACTCGACCATTGAAACATATAAGTATGTAGTCTATACTGATGATCCTCCACTTTATGAAGATCAGTACAAATCGGCGAAGTTCTGTGATTCCGGTGAAATACGATCTTTTCAGGTATATGCTAACGATCCCGAAAGTGAACCGTTGACATTTGAATTGATTTCCGGTGTTTGTGATTTGAATACAACTACTGGATGGATTCATTATATACCTGATACCAGTGGTGTATATACTTTCGAGGTAGCTGTGTATGATGATTGTCATGCAGATACTGCGATGATTCAGGACACTATTACCTTAAACAGTTACCCTGAGCTGATTACTGGAGACACAACTATTTATGTCTGTGATTCAGGGGAAGTCTGTTTTGATATTGAAGCCTATGATATGGATGGCGATTCAATACTCTTTGCTCAGGTTGGAGGCCCGGGTGTTCTTACCCGATTGGATATAGATAAATGGCAGCAATGCTTTGAAACAGTGTCTGAAGATTCGACAACTTATACTTTTTACTATTGGATGTATGACGATTGTGATCCAAATGAAGCTGAATTGTTTCCTAATAATCCCAAATGTCTGACAGACTCATTGCATGTTACAGTTATTTATGCTCAACCTCCAACTATTGTATGCCCAGAAGCGCAGGAGTTTTTCATCTGCGAACCGGAAACCTTCTGTTTCGATGTCGACGCAGACCCGGGAACACCTGGTCCGCTTACGTTCAATATCTTGTCCGGCAATGCCACAATCGATGGATCGACAGTGTGTATTACTGCAGATAGCGATGCCGATTTTGATGTAGTAGTTGAGGTTGTTGATATTTGCGATAATTCTGACACTTGCACTATTCCGATTTCAATAGAATCTAACCAGCCACCAAATGTAAATATGGCGGATGATTTTGAGGTCGATGTTTGTACGACAGAGACAATTTGTTTAGATGCTTTTGTAAGTGATCCAGATAACAATTTGGAAAGCGCCTCTGTCAACTATGGTAATTATGATAACTCAACCGGCCAAGTCTGTTTTGAAGCCGACACTGCTGGTGTGTACACAATGATAGTTACGGCTGTGGATTCGTGTGGTGCATCTGCCGCTGATACAACCCTTGTAACTGTAATTCGCCCACCGGACCCGGAAGTAAATCTCCCTGATGATTTTACTGCCAATATGTGCGGCGAAGCCGAGATATGTATGGATGTGGAGATAATAGCTGACAGTATCAGTAGTATTAATGCTTTATATCCTGGATATTTTGATGTTCAGACGAACCAACTATGTTTCATGCCAGATACAGCAGGTGTTTATACTCTTGTTCTTGAGGTTGTCGGAGAGTGTTCTGGTTCGGAAGCAAGTGATACGGTCAATGTAACTGTATTATATCCGCCGGAACCGTTTGTTGATTTAGGTGAAGACTTTACGCGTAATTTGTGTTCACCAGAAGAAATTTGCATTGATGTTTCCACAATTGAAATATACGAGACGTTCGAAATCAACTACGGCACGTTTGATCCGGAAACTGAACAACTCTGTTTTATCCCTGATACATCAGGTACATATACACTGACTGCTACTGTGACTGACTCGTGTGATATGAGTGCTGTTGATACAGTATTGGTTACTATAGATTTGAATAGCCCGCCGGTTATTTCGCACATGTCGGACAGCTCGCTGTATTTGTGCTACCCGCAGGATATCTGTTTGGATGTTACAGTTGATGACCCGGATAATGATATTGATACGATTTTCGTCAATCGTGGAACTTACAACGATGGGCATTTTTGCTTTGTACCGTATGACAGCGGGACCTATGAGTTAATTATTACCGCCATTGATGAGTGTGGTAATGTCGCTGCTGACACAGCTTTGATTATGATTGAGACCGATATAGGGATTTCACTAGAGTGCCCCAACGATACTACTGTCTTTACATGCACTTTGGTAGATACTTTCTGTATCCCGTTTGAAGGTGTGGAGGGAAATGTTGATCTTCAAATTTCGGGTATTAATACGTGGTATGATTCGCTCAATAAGACTATCTGTTTCTGGTCCGAATGTTCCAACGTTAACAATATCACCGTTACGGCTACAACGCCGTGTAACAGCTATGAATGTTCATTTGCAGTTACGGTACTTTGTAACAATGATCCTCTGGTGATTTTGCCACCTGATACATCTATTTCTACCTGCCAAGCTGAGGAAATATGTCTCCCTGCGGGTATAAGCGATCAGGATGGGAACCTTGAGAATGTAATCGTTTCTTACGGCATTTATAATCCTACGATCGGTCGAGTTTGTTTTATGCCTGATACGTCTGGTATCTATGAGATTTCTGTTACTGCTATCGATTCGTGCGGCGCCACTGACTCCGATGGAATACTTGTTAACATTATCGGTAATGACTCACCAGAAGTGAATGTCATTAACCCTGACACAGTTTACAGTCAGTGCGAACCTGAGGAAATTTGTCTCTCGGTAGAGGTTAACGATATCAATGGCAATCTGGACACGGTTTATGCTGAGGGTGGAAATTATGATTCTGAGACCGACGAAGTCTGTATTATGCCTGATGGTTCTGGGGAGTTCTGTGGTCATGTGATAGCGATTGATGAATGTGGATTGGCAGATACTGCAGATTTCTGTGTAACAGTTGAGACTGGCGATTATGTATCCATTGTGTGCGACTTCACCGACCCATTAACCGTTGACCTATGTGATTCACAAGAGGTCTGTGTACCTCTCGTGGTAGAGGGCAGTGGCTATACTATTAATCCAAGTTTCGGCTCATGGTCCAATAATCAGCTTTGTTTTATGGCTGATACCAGCGGGACATACAATATCACTGTTGTTGGTACTGCCGAGTGTAATGTGGATACCTGTGTTGTTTCGGTTATTGTAACTATTGCTGAACCGGTTGAAATTACTTGTCCACCCGATACAAGTGTGCTCCTGTGCGGTTCAGACACTGCCTGTTTTGACTTCAGTGTTTCTGGTCCCTACGAAACAGTTACTGCTAATGGTGAAGCTTATATTGACAGTATGTCGGTATGTGTGCCGATAATGGAGCCGGGAACACAGACAATTTCACTAATAGCTTCCGGTAATTGCGGTGCTGATACCTGTGATTTCACTGTTTCAGCAGCTTTCAATACACCACCAACTATCATTGCTGATGAAATCGATACTATTTCTGCTTGTGAATTACAAGAAATCTGTATTCCTGTTTCAGCCAATGATATTGATAATAATATAATAGAAGTTACAAGTCCACAGGGTGATGTTTACGGTGATACTTTGGTATGTTTTGTACCAGAAAATTTTGGTACTCATTTGATTGAGGTAACGGTAACCGATGAGTGCGGTGAGACAGCAACAGATACTGTTGAAGTAGTAATTCTTATAGGTGGAGAGGCTTCGATTATTTGCCCAAATCCTGTATATGTTGATACTATTTGCAGCCCTGATACAATTTGTGTAGCAGCACCTGTATCACCTTCGAGCGCAACTGTTACTGTGTCGCCTATAGGCAGTTACAATCCAGCTACCGGTTTGGTATGTATACCTATTTCTGAAAGTGATACTATTAATATAACAATGACAGCTGAAGCTCCATGTGGTACTGATACCTGCCAGTTTGCTATTGAGGTTGTGCGCGCCGAGCCGACTACTATAAGCTGTCCAGGAACTATTGATACTCTTCTCTGCTTAGCTGATTCACAAACACTCTGTTACCCAGTCTCAATCACTGGTACGGATGTTTCGGTCTCAGTTGAACCGTTTGGCAGTTTCGATGGTGATAATGTTTGCCTGGATGTTGTCGAACCAGGAACTTACGACATAGACGTAATTGCTGATGGTTTCTGTAATATTGATACCTGCCATACGACTATTGAGGTCTCAGCTGATCAGGCACCAATCTTAACTGTACCGTCATTCCAGACTTTCTCTCGTTGTTTGGATGATACCGATTTGATTTGTCTTGATGGTATCTATGCTACTGATGTTGAGTCATCAGTTACCCTTACTAAGACATGTGGAGTTGGCGACTTCACATTGGTTGGAACCGACAGCGGCAGTGTTTGTTTTCTGCCAGATAGTTTTGGTGTCTACGAATTTTGTTTTGAGGCATTCGATGGTTGTAATACTGTTGAGAAATCTTTCCAGGTCGAAGTAGTTGAGGAAGAAGGGTGCGATGTATGTGTCGAGCTATGGATGGAAACCGACAGTTGTACTGTGGTTGGGGTTAATCAGGAAGTAAAAATATACATTGATACCAAGGAATCGATAGGAGGATTTGATCTTCTTCTATCTTATGATGCCTCAGTGGTATCCTTTAACGCTGGTTGGATTGAGGGTACTGAAATTGAAGGCTGGGAATATTTTGTTCATCGTCTTGGTGACGGTAACTGTGGTGAAAGTTGTCCCTCCGGTCTTTTAAGGTTTGTTGGTATAGCAGATATGAATAACGGAGCGTCACACCCGCCAGTTGAAACACTAACGCCAGATGGCTTGTTCATTATGACAGAGTTCTATATTGCTAATGATCAAAATCTTGGAGACCAATTCCTCCCGATTAACTTCGTGTGGTTTGATTGCGGCGACAACACTTTCTCTGATCCATCAGGGAATGTTCTATATGTTGAAAAGCGAATTTTCAATCCAGAAGGTATTTTGGTTTGGGATGAAGATGATGATATAAACTTCCCAGAATCAGCTCGTCCATTTGGTGTAGGTACCCCCGATGATTGTATTCAGGAAGAAGAGGGCAAGCCGAGTCCAATTCGCTGTATCGTATTCAACAATGGTGGTATCTGCGTTATCCACCCTGATTCCATTGATGAGCGTGGAGATGTTAATCTCAACGGAATAGCGTATGAAATTGGCGATGCAGTTGTTTTGTCTAACTATTTTATCTTCGGTTTGAGTGCTTTCACTGTAAGCGTGTCTGGTCAAATTGCTGCATCCGATGTTAATGCTGATGGAATTACACTCAGCGTGGCAGACCTTGTATATCTGATACGCGTTATCGTTGGCGATGCTTCTCCGGTGCCGAAGGTTGTATCTATTGAGGACGGATTGAAGCTTTCCACAGATATAGACAATAACCTTATGAGGGTTACTGCTGATGCCGTAATGGACATTGGTGCAGCTTATTTAATCTATGACATAGAAGATGGTCTAAATGTGGAAGATGTCAAACTGGGCGATGATGCCAAAGATATGGATCTTATGTGGGGTCACGTAGATGGTCAATTGAAAATACTGGTATACAGTTTAGGAACAGAATCTATTGATCCCGGCGCACAGAATATCTTGGAGATTCCGGTTAGTGGTGCGGGGGCAGTAAATCTGAGCCATGTTGAAGTTGTCAATTATCAGGGACAGCCCTATGAGATAGCCGCTAAAGCTGAAGCTTTGCCAAGTAGCTTTGCACTAAGGCAGAATTATCCGAATCCGTTCAATCCAACGACGACTATCAGTTTTGACCTTTCTCACGAAGTTGACTGGACCCTGCAAATATACAGCATCACTGGCAGATTGGTGAGAGAGTATGACGGTTATGCTGAAGCTGGAACAATCAATCTGGAATGGGACGGAACTTCCCGATCTGGTGGTCTTGTCGCTTCAGGCGTCTACTTCTATCGCCTGCAGGCCGGAAGTTTCAATGCTACAAAGAAGATGATTATGCTGAAATAGATTATTCTGATTTTTCTTCTGTGAAAATGCCTGGAAGCTACTTTGTTTCCAGGCGTTTTTTTATGGGGGCAATAATATGAGAATGATTATTGTTTTGGTTATGATTTTGGAAGACCAAATAATATCTTTGTGACGAAACAGGACAAACAGTTTGTTGACAAACACAGACTTAGCTGGTAATTTTCTTGTAATTATAGATTGTTTAGCGGGCGTAATTCAGTGGTAGAATGCAAGCTTCCCAAGCTTGACGTCGGGAGTTCGAACCTCCTCGTCCGCTATATTTTTTTGGATTGTGCAAGATGAGAATTGTAGATATAGATTCGTCCTCACCATTATTTGACCGTGTCAAACCCGGGTATTTGGTTATTGCTGTAAATGGTCAACCAGTTCTGGATCCAATAGATTTCCGTTTTAAGACTTCTGAGAAAAAAGTGAAAATCCGCTTTGCTAACCGGCAAGGTCAGGAAATGGAATTCGATTTTGACGACTACGATGCTTTAGAATTGGGTTTGATTCTCGAAGAGCCAAAAGTCCGTACATGTAATTGCAATTGTATCTTTTGTTTTATTCGACAACTGCCAAAGGGAATGAGGCGATCACTGTATATCAAGGATGAAGATTACCGTCTGTCGTTTACCCATGGAAATTTTATTACGCTTTCCAATACGAGCGGTGATGATCTTCAGCGAATTGTTCAACAGCGTCTTTCGCCGTTATATATATCAGTACATACTACTGACGATAAATTGCGACGACAAATGTTGCGCAACTCCAGACTTGTTCCGATTCTTTCTGTTCTAAAATATTTAAGTGAAAACCGCATTACTCTGCACACACAAGTTGTTCTTTGTCCCGGGATTAACGATGATAAACAATTGGAAAGCACAATCTATGATTTGGCCAGCCTGTATCCTGGTGTGGAATCCCTTGCTATTGTTCCAGTAGGGTTGACAAAGTATCGTGATAGCCTGCCGATTATTGATCACTATACATCTTCAAAAGCATCCGAAGTATTGAAACAGGTGGACTCATTTCAGAAACGGTTTCTTCGTAAAATTAATACACGCTTCATCTGGGCTGCTGATGAATTCTATATCCTTGCTAATCGAGCATTCCCAAAACGATATGAATATGAAGAAATGCCGCAATTTGAAAATGGCATAGGAATGGTTCGAGAAGCAATCACGATGTTCAACCGCCGAAAGGTTTATCTTAAACGAATTAAGTCACGAAAACGTGTTGTTTTTCTGACGGGCAAATTAGCATTTTCTATTCTTGTCCAATATGTAGGCAAATATGTAACACAAAAACTGGGTCTCTCTTTTGATATTCACCTTGTGCGGAATCGTTTTTTTGGTGAAAGTGTTACTGTGTCGGGTTTGCTGACAGGAAAGGATTTGCTGCGTGAAGCAAGATTGTGTCGTGACCAATACGATGTTTTAGTGCTTCCACCCAACTGTCTTAATGATGACAATCTTTTTCTCGATGATCTTACTCTGGAGCAGTTCCATCAGCGCTTGGACAAACCGGTGCTTGTTGGACAGTACAACATTGCAGATACAATAAGAGAGGCATTTGTATGAATCTTCCAACAGTAGCTATTGTGGGACGTCCCAACGTTGGTAAGTCGTCTATATTCAACCGATTTTTGCGAAGGTCGTTGGCTGTAGTTCATAAACAGCCGGGGGTAACACGCGACCGCAACTATGCCGTCTGTGACTGGAACGGTATTAATTTTCGACTGATTGATACTGGTGGAATTGTCCTTGATGCTGATGAGGAAATGGATCGCTCAATATATGATCAGACTGAATTTGCCATGAATGAAGCTGATTTGACTTTATTTATGGTGGACACTCAGACTGGGATAGACACAGCAGATCGTACAATTGCAATGCGGATGAACAAATCAAATAAACGCTGTATTTTGGTGGCAAATAAGGCCGATTCCGATTGGGACGAAGCCGAAATCTACGAATTCATGGCACTTGGATTAGGAAATGCGATACCAGTTTCTGCAACTGTTGGCCGTGGAATTGGCGATCTACTGGATGTTGTTGTCGCAAAACTCCCTGTTGAGGAAAAGATAATCCGTGTCGAGGAAGAGGATATACGAGTAGCTGTCGTAGGACGACCCAATGTCGGGAAGTCATCATTTATTAACAAACTTACAGGTCAGGAGCGTCTTATTGTTACTCCTGTCGCCGGAACTACTCGCGATGCAGTTGATACTTATTTCGAATATGACGATCAGGGATACATTCTGGTTGATACTGCGGGTCTGAGACGCCGTTACAAAGTACATGAGAATATTGAGTTTTATACTACTTTGAGGACAAGTCGCGCAATTGATAACTGCGATGTTGCAATAATTCTGATAGACGCAGTTGACAAAGTAACATCACAAGATAAAAGGATTTTGGAAGAAGTTATTCACAGTCGCCGACCTGCAGTTTTAGTCGTCAACAAATGGGATTTGATAGAAAAAGATACCCATACAGTAGATTCCTTTACTATTACTATCAACGATATTCTTGCAAGACATGCTTACCTGCCGGTAATTTATATCTCCGCCTTATCGGGAAAGAGGGTAGTCAAAGTTTTGTCGCAGGTCAAGATAGTCCATAAGGAGAATCATCGGCGTATTCCAACTGCCGAGCTAAATGTCTTTTTGCAGAGAACTGTTGCTCGTATGCATCCTCCAGCTCGTCAAGGGAAATATATCAAGTTTAACTATATTACCCAATCCGAGATAGCGCCGCCTACATTCATCATTTTTACCAATCAACCCAAACTGATTGATAAGACGTATATTAGCTATATAGCCAATCAACTTCGTGCTGAGTACGGTTTTCAAGGCGTGTCATTTCGGCTCAAGTTCCACCGCAAGTAATTTTTATGTGAAACCAGTAGTCTGTGTAGACAGACACATCTGTCTTTTCTTCATAGCATTTGAATCCTTGTTAATTTTGTGTCTTTGTTGACGATAACAAATGTGTATGTCTACATCAATGACAGAAAACTCCGCGTTGGAAGAGCTTGAAGCCAAGCTTGCATCGAAGAAAGCTGAGCTAAGTGATCTGGCTACAATGGGGGCAGTCATTACTTCTATCCATGAAATCAATGCTGTCATGTCTGTAGTTATGGATATGGCTATCAGGCTGGCTGAAGGTGAAGTTGGCCTCATTATGCTTGAAGAAAATGGCGAGTTGAAATTAATGACTTCATGGGGAGTGCCGGAGAGCTTAGTCAAATCGCTTGTATATCGAGACGGGATGGACCTCCCTTCTTATTGTTACAAGACTCGTGAAACTATTATTCTAAACGAGTTGGGCTTGAAAGACGATAATGGGCTGGTCATAGATTCAATTATCTGCCTTCCTATTCAAACTGCTGCGACCTGTCATGGGATAATGCTCATGATTAACAAATCAAATGGTGGAAATTACTCGGAGGAAAACAAGGAAAGTCTGGAAATGCTCCTGAATTTCGTCGCCGTTGCTATCGACAACTCGCGGCTTATGCAGGAACAGCTTAAACGGCAGAAGGTTGAACAGGAAATGTCTATCGCACGTCAGGTTCAGGAAACAATACTTCCTCAGGATATAGAAAATACTCCCGGCTGTGATGTCGGAGCTGTGTTTTTCCCTGCCCGTGAAGTTGGCGGTGATTTTTACCAGACCCACAAGCTTGCTGACAACAAGTTTCTGCTTGTATTGGGAGATGTCTCAAATAAAGGAGTTCCAGCAGCTCTGGTTATGGCGGCCGCATCTGGAATAATCAAATCTATTGTTACTAATGATTTAAATGTTACAGTTAATGAGTTAGCTTCCAAACTCAATAATCTGCTCGTTGAGGATATTATTAAGGAACGTGATATGTTTATTACCATGTTCTTTGCAAAATTTGATTTGGAACAAGGGCAACTTACATACTGTAATGGTGGACACCTCCCCGGTCTATTTTGGAGTGATTCTGAGCAGGAAATATGCGAGCTTAGTGAGGGAGGACCAATCGTAGGACAGTTTGCTGAAATCCCCTTTAAGGAAGGTAGCCGTACGGTAACTTCTGGAGATAGACTCTTTCTGTTCACCGATGGATTGACAGAGGCTGAAGATTCTGATGGTCGCTTGTTTGGCAAAGAGCGTACCAAGCAGGCGTTTTCTGCGGAAATTGGTCTCGATCCGGGTGAATTTTGTCTTAGGGTCAAGGAATGGGTGGACCGTTTCAGCGAAGGGGCTTCCGAAGATTCGCACGATGATTTTACGATTTTGCAGGTAAAGGTAAATTGACCATGAATAGGTATTGCTATACATATCAATCTGTTATAGAGTCAGTGGGGGAAATGCTGGATTCTCTGCAGTCGATTTTGACTAAGCACAAGATTGAGGGCAACTTAGCAAGTGCAATCATGTTGACAGCTTCGGAGGCTTTCACCAATGCGCTGATTCATGGTAACCATCAGAATCCAAACAAATCAATACAGGTGGATATAGAAATCAATCCGTTAACAGTGAAAATAGAGGTTATAGATCAGGGCAGTGGGGAAATTGACTTTGCTGAAAATCGCTTATTGTCGGAACCAATGTTGGAAAATGGTCGTGGTATAGTTTTGATGAAACATTATACAACTGATTTGCAATTTTCAAAAATTAAATCGGGGGGGGTTAAAGTATCTATGCGGTTTGACCGAACAATTGAATATGAATCAA
>JAYEIF010000049.1:0-4642 GCA_034659895.1 Candidatus Zixiibacteriota bacterium | reverse complement strand
ACTCACAGTGGTTCCAATTATCTTATTGAACGCAGAGCGAAGTATTAAAAGGTTGTTAAAAAAATAAAAAACCAGCTATTGCAAGCTGGATGCAGCGACTTTCCAATGTTGTTGAACAATCATTTAGAAATCACCTCGACCGAATTCGTCTCTCTCATAATAAAATTTGAATTATTTTTCAGGTTCTTCTTTTATTGTTTGTTTCAGTAAGAGTGCAGGTTCATAGTTAGGGTCGAAGTTTAATGCTCGGTCTACATAGGGCATAACTGAATCTGATGGAAATCCTCCTTCCCAAAGACTGAAGCCGATACAATAATATGCCTGATATAGAGCAGTGTCTCTCTTAAGAGCACGAAGCATCATTTCAATACAGTTACGGTATCGTTGCCGATTTATCATTGACAATCCCCAGTTGAAGAAATCACTACTTCGGAGTTCATGATAATGCATACCGGCCGTGTAAAGAGAATCAGTCATTTTGAATTGGTCATTTCGTGCAAAGAAAGCGGCTCCTTGAAAATAAGCCAACCACATTTTTGGAGCGGAAGAAACTGCGTTTAGATACGCCTCTCCGGCAGAATCTGTAAGTCCGACTTCTTCAAATGTCTTAGCAGTATTTAGGTATATTTGACCCAGTTCATTTTTGTGGCTTCGATCTTCATCGAAGTTATTCGTTGCTAATCGAAACAGCACAAGTGCTGAATCTAATTGTCCTTTGTCTTTAACTAGAAGGCCGAGGTTGTTAAGTGCGCGATGGAAGTTGGGTGATAATTTCAAAGCACGCGCATAGTTAGAATCTGCTTTTTCAGTCTGCCCAAGTTTATATTGAGAATGAGCCAGATTTGTTATCAACGATGCGGAGAAAGGATAAAAGCTGTCAGCTTGCCTGTATTCAGCTTCAGCAGTGTGGTAATCTTCAAGTATCTCAGCTTTAATACCGGCATTGAAATGAATCTGAAACTTGTTGCTGCCACCTTCCTTATAGTACAAATGGTTCACAGCAAAAATGCTGACTATAAATATAATACCCGCTATCCATAGGGGTTTGAAGTTACGCTTACGGAATAAGTCAGCAATTCCAGTAATACCTGCAGCAGCGACAATTGCTAAAATTGGTATCAATGGCAGGCGATGGCGTGCTGTTACGAGAAACAGGATTATCGTAGGGATATATCCAATTATGAAAAGATATAATGGAGCCAGCTTTGTCATATCTTTGCGCCTTACATAGATACCGATGAGTGCAAATGGCAAGAGCAAACCAAATGGAAACATTAGACCGTATTGCCACATTAGGATGCTGAAAAGCAATGATTTGCCGCGCTCGTAATAGATATCGGAGTTGTCGCTGTTTTCAAATCCACATATTAGATAGACTGTCTTTTGCCATAATAGTTTGAAGAACTGTCCGGGGTTGTCTGCAATAAATTGGAGAGTTTTTTTCGTCCAGAAAGCTGAAACTTCCCCTTCGGATAATTGATGACCGACTTCACGTTGCGCTGCAGCCGTAGTAGCGGGGATAAATTGGCTCCAACTGAGTGTTTCATTTAGATCAACTTCGGGCATCTGCATATTCAAGCCATTGGCGACCGGATTGTTACCAATATAGAAATTGATACCACCTTGAGTCGAGATAAGAGTTGTTTCACCAGTAACTGCTATGTTGCGTACAGTTACCGGCAGTATCATTAGCGCTACACCAAGAGCAAGTGCAAGTGGTCGAATCAGGCGACGGGTTAGTGAAGGTTTTTTTGGACTGGCAAAATACATCCATAACATCAAAACTGGTATTACCAGCAAGATATTTGGTCTTGCTATAGCAGCTAATCCAAAAATCAAACCTGTACCTAACCAAGAGATAAGCGATTCTGATTTCTGATAGGCGACAAGACGATACATTCCCCAAACAATGAAAAACAGAAAGAGAACAGGAATGAGAAACATTGCTTCATAATACAATAGCGTGCCATAGAGAGCATAAATCAAACCAGCTATCAATCCTGTGGTTCGTCCATAGAGAAGATTCCCAAGCCGAAAGATGAAAAAAGCAGTTCCTCCACATATAAGCAGCTGCAGAAACTTCGACCAGAAAATAGATGCTCCGGTAATCCAGCTCAGCATGGCAAGGAAGTAAGGATACAACGGAGCTCGAAACCATGCTCCATTTCCCCAGAATGATTTGTCAATAATTTCAGAAGCCCACATCCAATGCCACTTTTCATCAATCATTGGTGCGGTAAATCCGAATTCAGTGCTTAGCTCAAGCAAGTATACAAATCGCACCACAAGAGCAACACTAACAGCAATTAGCGGATATCTGTTTCTGTATATGAAGTCTTTCATGTCATAAGTGATGGTGCTATGGCAGGCTGTTGAAAAAGTGCTCTTTCATATTTCTATGCTAACATATATGTCATCCCAGCGAAAGCTGGGAACCAGTAACTTGTTGGTAAATATGGGTTCCTACCTTCGTAGGAATGACAAATCATGTAAAGTGGTTGACATATCGTCTTCCGTGTCGAGTTTTTCAACACCATGCTAAGCATTTTTAGTCTCGCATAAGTGTAACAATTTTGCCCTTCGCTACTTCTTCTTTTTACCCATACCATTATACGCCAGGTAAGCCAGAATCGCTGCTAATACTGCAAATAGTATTAGTGAAAGAAAAGGGCTGAAACTACCTGATAGCCTATCGAACACTTTGTCGTGGGCATCGTAGAAGTCCATATAACTTCCAGAAGCACCCAACATGAAAGCTGTAATAACACCTATTATAGAATAGCCTGCTACAAGTCCGGATGAAAATAGTACACCGCCCTCGTTGCGCTCTTTGTACTCTTTATCATTTGATGATTTACGAATAAACCACGCTACCATGCCGCCTATCATGATTGGCGATGATAATGAAAGTGGAAGGTATAACCCGATAGCAACAGGAAGTGATGAAATCCCCAGCAGTTCAATCGCTACAGCTATCATTCCTCCAACTATAATTGGCGCCCATGGGAGGTTAGCATTCATAACTCCCTGAACAATAGTAGCCATGACATTAGCCTGAGGAGCCAGGAGAGGTGTTCGTTCGGTTGCCCCCTCCACAAAACCGAAAACATCATTGAGATAGTAAATAGTGAATCCCATCGCTATGGCGGGGAAGAGAAGGCCGATGAATTCAGTAAGCTGCTGTTTCCATGGTGATGCCCCAAGCAAATAACCTGTCTTGAGGTCCTGAGCAATATCACCAGACATACAAACAGCAATACAAACAATTGTTCCAACTGACATAGCAGTAATCATTCCACTGGTGCCTTCAACTCCAAAGTAAACCAGTATTAAACACGTTACCAGCAAAGTGGCAATTGTCATTCCTGACACCGGCGATGAGGAAGAACCTACGATACCGACAATACGAGCCGCTACGACAACAAAGAAGAAACCAAACAGTACAGCAAGAAGAGCTCCCATCAGATGAAGTTCTGTTCCCGGAAGCATCCAGATGGCTATAATGATAGCGACAACGCCAAGTAGGACCCATTTCATTGATATGTCCTTGTCGGTACGAGGAATATTCTCAGTTGTCTTTTTGCCAATTAGTTCATTGAAGCCTTTTCCAAAAGAAGATAGTATTACAGGGAAAGATTTTAATAGACTTACAAAACCTCCAATCGCTACTGCGCCGACCCCAAGGTATTTGATGTAGAAATTACGCAAATCCGGAGGAGTCATATCGGAGATTGGAATTGTGCCAGGGGAAATTATCACCCCCGGTATTTGCTCTCCTATGAACATAATTAACGGTGCGAAGCCCAAATATCCAAGTACTGCACCACCCATCATAAGCGCGGCGACGCGTGGTCCGATAATATACCCAACTCCAAGAAGGGCAGGGGTAGCATCAATACCAATTGTACCACCCTTAAAGAAACCCTTGAAATTATAGCTTATGATTTCTCCCCATGATTTAAGTGTCTCCATGCCAATTGTGTAAAGTGTTCCAAGTCCAATGCCAGCAAAGACGAGCTTGGCTTTGCTGCCACCTTCATCACCTGCCACAATGATCTCAGCACAAGCGGTTCCTTCAGGAAATTTGAGTTTGCCGTGCTCTTTGTGCACAAGGTATTTGCGCAATGGTATCATTAACAGAATGCCAAGAGCCCCACCTAACATAGATAGCCAGAAAATCTGGCTTTTGGAAATTTCATGAAAGTAGCCAGAAGCAGTCAGTTCATCATTGGCAGCCCAGATGAAAAAAGCTGGAATGGTGAAAATAATTCCTGCTGCCAGTGATTCTCCAGCGGATCCAATAGTTTGTACGATATTATTTTCCAGGACCGTAGAATTCTTAAAAA
Organism: Candidatus Zixiibacteriota bacterium; assembly: GCA_034659895.1. GTDB lineage: Bacteria > Zixibacteria > MSB-5A5 > GN15 > FEB-12 > B120-G9. Next base: position 296 of record JAYEIF010000049.1, on the reverse strand, counting down.
ACAGACGAAGTACAGCCATCGAGATAACCGCTGCTGGAATTGATGCTGATACTGTCATACCTAATTTGAGCCCCAGATATGCCATCGCCACACCGAAAATGACAGAAATCAAGATACCCAAAATGACAGCTTTCCATGTAACTTCTGGTATGTTACTGGAAGCTGGTACTACTGGTTCATAATTGTTATCTGATTTTTCGGAATTGCTCACATAACCTCCAAGTTCATAGTGAAACCTTATTGAATTGTAATAATTTATGCCAAGGTCAATAAGAGTCAAGCTTTTAGTATAGTAG
>JAYEIF010000048.1:0-4653 GCA_034659895.1 Candidatus Zixiibacteriota bacterium | reverse complement strand
GTAGCGGGCGGCCTTGTGCTGACGTGCCTGTCGGCGCACAGGAAGTGCGCCGTGGCGTGTCGCCCGTTTCTATACACACACCTGTCTGCGACAGGCAGGGCGGAGACAAGCCCCGCTGCTACGCGAGTAGAAAGTGCGCCGTGGCGTGTAGAATGTTTATCAAGTGCAAGCCTTTTAAGCTATTTATAACAAAACCCTTTCACTTGAAACAATACAAAACATGCTTATCTATTTATGAACAAAGAACTTACCCGCCTGTCGAGCGGACAGGTACTTTATTCAGCAGACCCTAATATAAAAATTCGTTCAATTTTACAATCACATCCTACAGAACTTTCGACTCCGCTCGGAATGAGTTGTATTGTTCTTTATTCCTTATATTTCTATGATTTTGATATCACCGATGAAATTGTTAGCGGCAATATAAAGACGTTTCTCGGCGGTAGTGTAGTCTGGAGACTGGACATCAAGATTGTTGCCAAGGCTGGAAACTCTCTTGTTAAGAGCTTCAATGTCGCCAATAAAATTAGAGCAATGTGCAAATATCTTCATGTCTGGTGGAACGAGTATCCGACAATCGCCGATAAATCCGGATATGATTATCCTATTAAGTCCATCGGCAAGGATTCCGCCGTGTACTTTTATTTCGACATCACCTATTCCCGATGAAACTTCTATGCTCTGCAAACTCATGTCTTTGCAGTCAATGTATGTATCTCCAAGCAGCTTACTAAATCGAGTGCTCTTCACAGAACCGTATGAAGACTTTGCCTTATCTTCTGATTTCACTCCCGCACCAGTACTGGAGTCATTGAAATGTGAAGATGACTGGTTTCCTTCTGTGGAGCTATGAGTGCTGTCATGGTGAGATTCAGTAGCTGTTGTGCCTGTAGATTCCCGAAACGTTGAATAATGCTCTTCCTGCCGTCTTTTGCGGACGATTAACCAGCCGCCAAGGAAAATTAAACCTAGCGGAATCAAATAGTGGGCTATATTCCCAAAACTGAAGATATTCGGGGCAAGCTCTCTTAATACCAGAAAGCAACCAACAATTACCAGAATAATCCCAAATGTGTTTTTTTGTTTGCTCATAGTGTTTCAGTTCAGTTTTTCCCAATAGCTGTCATTATGTTACGTAATATGTCCACAGTTGTTGCAATTGGCAAGTTTTTAGAAATTGGTATTCTATTCACTGATGGGCGCTTGACTTTAATATGGAAGCGCCTTTTATTTTTCACAATTTGAAAATCATTGACCAATCAGCTGTTGTTGTAGAAAGGAGAGATTATGGCACGTTCATTTTGCCAAATAACCGATTTCACCACTGAGGAAATCAAACAGGTTTTTGACCTATGTGCTGATATGAAAAAGGGAAAAGTTTCCCCCAAACCACTTCAGGGCAAATCCGCAGCATGCATATTCACCAAAGCATCGCTCCGAACTAGAATATCTTTTGAGGTAGGTATAAGCGAACTTGGCGGGAATGCAATCTATGTTACCGATAACGAGATAAAACTTGGCCAGCGGGAGACTGTTGCCGATGCCGCCCGGGTTCTTTCCCGTTATGTAGAACTTATTATGATTCGCACGTTCAAGCAATCCGATGTTGAGGAACTTGCTCAACATGCATCCGTTCCGATTGTCAACGGGCTAACCGATCTCGTTCACCCTTGTCAGATTCTCGGGGACTATTTTACCGCAATCGAACATCTCGGGCCGAAAGATAGGTATAAAATTGCCTATGTCGGTGATGGTAATAACATTACCAATAGCTGGCTGAATCTGGCTTCTCTTATTCCAATTGATTTCCGTATCGGCACTGCGGCTAACTGCAATCCAGATAACAGCCTGCTTGAGAAAGCTCAAAATAATAGTGATAGTAAAATTTTATTGACAGAAGATCCTAAAGAAGCCGTTGCCGATGCCGATGTAATTTATACAGATGTTTGGGCCTCTATGGGCGAAAAACATCTTGCTGAGGAGAAAACAAATAGGTTAAAGAAATATCAACTAAATAGCTCTCTGTTGGCTCTGGCTGACCCGAAAGCGATAGTGATGCACTGTTTGCCGGCGGAACGCGGGCGTGAGATTACCGATGAGGTGATAGACAGTTCGCAGTCGGTTGTTTTCGACGAAGCCGAGAACAGGCTCCATATTCAGAAAGCGATTATGGCTTTCTTGCTAAAGTAAACGGTCAGGCGGCTGGAACCGGCAGAAGCTAAAGAACAAAGAAAGGAGACGCTTATGCGTTCCCGCAAATTCTTGCTTCTACTGGGAACAGTCGTCATGATTGCCGTTGGTATGGTTATCTACGGTTGCTCCGGCGACGACACACCTACAGGTACTACCGGGAATCCCAACAATCCAGAATTTCTGGAAGTAAAAGGTCAGGTATCAACGCTTGTCGATTCAACTCTGAATTGGTTCAACGGTGGACTTGGGTCAATACACCATTTACAGGGTGATGGCACAGTCAATCCAATATACTATGGTCCCTCAGACCCGGAGACTACCACTACCGACACCAGCGAGTATAAAAATGGCTGGCACGTAATTCATTTTGCCTTTACTACCAGTAATTACAGTATGGTTCAATATGATTCAATACAGTTCCGAAGAAATGGTGCATATCAGCAGAATGCTAGTGATCTGGATGCCTTGCGTCTCAGGCACAGGTGGCAATACAATGCTCAGGATACAACTGTTACTCATTGTAACTATGCAGGCAATACGAATTTCTCGTTTGATAACCTGGATCAGGAGCAGTGCGACGTGACCGGTACTTGCAACTGGATGGCCAATTCCAAACAAGTCTGTGCTGACTCAACTGTATGGCGTGGTTTTGATATAGATGTTGACATCACTGGCGGAAAGATAAACAAAACTCCTACCGGCTGGAGTCAGGGAACGTTAGAAGAGGGTACTTTTTCAGTTACAATAGAGATGACATATCAAAAGGACAGCGATGCTCCTGTTACTACGAATTGGAATGCTGTTGTAGCTTTTAATTCTGGTACCAACAGCACGGCTGTAAGTTGCGGTGATGTAACTTGGACGTACTAATTTGCTAATGATGATTTGTTTCTGAACAACAAAGAATCTAAAAGATAAATAACTCACTTGCCCGGCCGATTTCGGTCGGGCTTTTTTTGTGATGGTGAATTAGTCAAGATTCTTATATTTGTTTTTGCTGTTACTAATTTATTTCGAATAAATTTACAATAACGATTATCACAGATTGACAAAGAACATCTGCTTATGTACATATAATTTATGAAAGAAATACCCAAATACTCAAACTGTTTTGTCTGTGGCGACAAGAATATACACGGGTTGGCTGCTCGTTTTTATTACGATGGCAGCCAAGCAATTACCGAAGTTGTAGCCACAGAACAATTCGAGGGATACCGTGACATTTATCACGGTGGTATTATCTCAACGTTGTTGGATGAGGTGATGATAAAAGCTATCCTTGCCGAGGAGCGCTTTGCATTAACGGCAGAGATAACAGTGCGCTTTCTGAAGCCAGTAAGGATCGGAGACAAGCTGACTTTCATTGGAAAAGTGGTTAAGTCAAAGGGGAGAGTTTTCATCACGGAAGGTGAAGTTAAAAACAGTCAGGATGAAATCTGCGCTACAGCCGCCGGCAAGTATCTTGAGGCGCAAGCAGGACTACGCCAGGATCTTATGAAATCTATTGACTGAATAAGTGACAGGGATTTCACAGATTCATTTGAGAAGCCCCCACTTCAATTTCCTGCCGTCGATTTAAGGTCTTGTGTAGCACTCTCTTGACGAATTGTAAATTGAGATTGCGGGGCTGGCATAAACCTTGCTTTGTTGCAGTATATGGAGAGGAAGCAAACGTTTATTAAGTGCTATACTGCCGCATTCAATGGTGATTTAGCCGATCCTTACCTTACGGATATTGGCTTTGCAAATGGAATGATTAGTTTTGCCGTTCCTGATTACGGTGTTCTCTTCAGGAGTCGTGCGCATGGGACTATGATTGATCTGGAGTTTGGTGCATTTTTTGCTTTGCTTGCATTTTTGAAATCTCGATTAAGTGATCAAGATATTAAGGCAGTCCAGATTATGTCTTCCAATCCTGAATTTGTCTTTTCATTTACCGGCAAGAAAGAAAATATCCAACAAAATAAGGAACGAGCTCGCCTGTTGACTGAATACAGTCGGGAATATACCATTGCCATAAGTTATGTAAAACCAATCGATAATCGTTCGTTTTTATCACCAACCGACTACGCTTCTTTACCTACACACATTGATATAATCCTGAAACCGGACCCTTTAGATGCATATAAGTCCGGTTTCAAATCTATCCGCAAGGGAATCAGACTGTAACGGTATAGGTATCTATTTCCCTTGTGTTACCTAATTGAGGAACTTTCTATAAAAAATTGATCGCTGGACGAATAATACTTTGACCAAAACAGATTATTTATTACATTCCAATATCTAAAATGGCGGTGTAGCTCAGTTGGTTAGAGCAGCGGAATCATAATCCGCGTGTCTGGGGTTCAAGTCCCTGCACCGCTATTATAGGGTCTGCTGAATAAAGTACCTGTCCGCTCGACAGGCGGGTAAGTTCTTTGTTCATAAATAGATAAGCATGTTTTGTATTGTTTCAAGTGA
>JAYEIF010000047.1:0-4735 GCA_034659895.1 Candidatus Zixiibacteriota bacterium | reverse complement strand
TACATTAATTTTACAAAAATCTTCTTGAATTGTCAAGGATTTTCCCGGTTTTCCCGTGTCAAAAGTAAAATACTGCTTTGACTTTCTACGTTTTCTGGGTATTATCATAGTACTTGAAGTGCATGAGGTACTTGAAGCACTTGAATTTGAACTCTTTTGAAATAAGGTGACAGCTATGAACACAAATCAGTTTTTATTCATTGGTGCAATTATTTTTCTTGCCGTTTTTTCAGTATTTATCACATGTGCCAAGGAATCTGCAACCAATAATACACCACCAATAGCTAAAATTGAGCCGAAAGTGGACACCACTCATGGTGATATTCGAGTGGACAACTATTTCTGGCTTCGCAACAGAGATGATTCTTCTGTCTTGTCGTACCTTCAGTCGGAGAATGAATACACCGATGCCGTTATGGCTTCTACCGAAGATCTACAAGTTAAATTGTATGATGAAATGGTTAGCCGAATTAAGGAAACTGATCTTTCTGTGCCTGTGAAAGACGATGATTACTTTTATTATCATCGCACTGAAGAAGGGAAACAGTATAAAATATACTGTCGGAAAAAAGGCTCACTGAAAGCAGAAGAAGAAATCCTTTTGAATCTTAATGCTATGGCTGAGGGAAAAGAGTTCTTTGATCTTGGGATATTTGAAGTCAGCCCCAATCATCAGATGCTTGCATATTCTATTGATACGACAGGTAATGAACAATACGTACTGTTTTTCAAAAATCTGGCTACAGGTAAGGTGCTACCTGAAGCTATTCCAAACACAAGCGACCTTGCCTGGGCTAACGACAATCACACTGTTTTCTATTCTGTTGAGGACAGTACCCATCGACCGTATAAAGTGTCTCGTCATGAGGTAGGTACTAATCCCGATTTGGATGTGCTGGTCTATCGAGAGGAAAATCCTTCGTTCTGGATAGGCGTCGGCAAGACCAAGAGCGAGAAATACATACTAATACAGTGCGGGAGTAAGGTTACCAGCGAGGTGCGGTTCTTAGATGCCGATAAACCGACTGGCAAATTGCGATTGGTTCATCCGCGCCAACACGGTATGGAGTATAGTTTATCTCATCACGGTGACTTTTTCTATATTGTTACTAATGATAAGGCTCTAAACTTCAAATTGGTTAAAACGCCGGTAATGAAACCGAACAAGAAAAATTGGATTGATGTTATTCTTCCCAGTGATACGATGAAAATCGATAGGGCGGAATCATTTGACAAATTTCTTGTAGTGCACGGTCGAATAAATGGTCTTCGACAAATAATGATTCGTGATTTCAAGACTGATGAAAGCTACATAATCGATCAACCTGAGCCGGTATTTACTGTTTACGGTGGAGCAAATCCAGACTTTAGTTCAGAAACACTTCGGTTTGTCTATCAATCTATGGTAACTCCTCGTTCCGTATATGATTTCAATATGGTTACTCACAAACGAATTCTGATGAAGCGAACTGAAGTTCTCGCCGGATATGACCCAGAAAACTACCGATCCGAACGTATCTTTGCAACTGCTGATGATGGGACACAGATTCCTGTTTCTTTGGTTTATCGCAAAGGGATGGAGCAAAACAGTAATAACCCCCTGTTATTGTATGGTTATGGTTCCTATGGTATGAGTATGGATCCCTGGTTTTCATCGCGGCGTCTGAGTCTTCTGGATAGAGGTTTTATCTATGCTATCGCTCATATCAGAGGCGGTGGAGAGATGGGACGACAGTGGTATGAAGATGGAAAACTACTGAACAAGAAAAATACCTTCACTGATTTCATCGCCTGTGGTGATTATTTGGTGGAGGAAAAATATACATCACATGATTTAATGGTTATCTCAGGCGGCAGCGCCGGTGGGTTGCTTATCGGAGCTGTACTGAATATGCGCCCTGATATGGCTGCTGTTGCTATTGCTGATGTTCCGTTTGTGGATGTTATTAATACGATGCTTGATCCAACAATTCCATTGACTGTTATCGAATACGATGAGTGGGGAAATCCCAACGATGAAAAGTTTTACCACTATATGAAGTCGTATTCTCCGTATGATAATGTGACTGCTCAGAATTATCCGAATATTCTTGTTGAGGCAGGTCTTAACGATGCGCGAGTGCAGTACTGGGAGCCAGCCAAATGGGTAGCCAAACTGCGAGCTACAAAAGCAGACAGCAACCTCTTGTTATTGAAGACCAACATGGGGGCAGGCCACGGAGGTTCTTCTGGTCGCTATGATTATCTCAAGGAGATAGCCTTTGATTATGCTTTTGCACTGAAATGTCTCGAGATAAAGGATTGACCTTTTCAGATTCTCGGTAGCTCTATAACTCTATTTATGATAGTTAGTGTTATTCTTCCTGATTTGATTCTAAATATTTTTGAGCAACGCCGTAGTAAATCAGGAAAGCAATCCCAGCAAATAATAACATCAGACCGATAGTGCCGCCATCTGTGAACAGATCAGGCCAAATATAACTAATGAGAAGAGCAAGGCCAATACTGACCAATACCATTCCCCATTTTAGAGAGGAAAGTCGCTGAAGTTGAGATTGTTTGGCGAAGAGAAATTTGACTTTCTCGTCAACCATTCCCTTATCAATCAATTTATGGCGTGTACTCGTATCGGTGCTAATCTTTACTATTGCAATAATAGCTGAAAATATTATTGCAGGTATCATTATTTCTTCTAACATGATTTGGACTCCTTCCTTGAACTTATGACATCCTATTTGATATTCTACTTAATATGACAGATTTTCTAACAAAAGGTTGCAACACAATTATAAATAATAATCTGCAACTTCTCAGTTTTTTATCCGTCATATAAGATATCAAAGGCGATTGTATGTTTGATGACCGAATATTGATATCAGAAATTCTCAGTGGGAACAAAGCAGCTTTTCAGACCTTCATTGAGGCATATCAGAAATTGGTTAGCCATGTTGTCTTTCGAATAGTTGCTAATGAATTCGATCGCGAAGATCTTTGTCAGGATGTATTCCTCAGAGTTTATCAAAATTTGGGAAAGTTTAAGTTCAAGTGCAAAGTGTCAACATGGGTTGCACAGATAGCATATAACACCAGCTTAAATTATCTTGAGAAAAGGAAAATTCCTCTTGTTGACGATTTTATCAGCAACAATGGACATAATCAATTGGCTGAAATCCCAGAATATGGAATGACACCACAACAATATACTGAGACACGAGATCTTAATCAGCGTATTCAGAATGAGGTGAACCTGTTACCACCACAATATGGAGTTCTAATTGTTCTTTATCATCTTGAATATATGTCCTACGAGGAGATAGCAGAGATTACTAATCAACCTTTGGGAACAGTTAAAAGTTACATATACAGAGCCCGAAGGATGCTGAAAGACCGTTTGCTGGAAAAATATGAACTGGAGGATATATTACAATGAGACACATAAGCGATGACGAAATGCAAGCATATCTGGACCAGAGTGACTTTAGCGAAAAGGACAATCTCAAGCACCATCTTCGTACTTGCAGTTGGTGTCGAAATCGGTTTCGTCAATATCAACAACTTTACGAAGGACTTGGTAAGGATAGCGGATATAAGCTCCCAGAAGGATTCTCTGATTCTGTTATGGCTCGTTTGTCAATAGTCTCATCCGTATCTTCAGTACACAGACAACTAAATGTTTTGTGGGGAAGTCTTGGGCTAATTGCGACTTTATGTCTCGTTTGGTATTTCATTGATCTTGAATCGTTGGCTGTATGTTTTACTCGCCCATTTACACCATTAGTTCAGGTTGGACAAGTCATATTATTGCAGATTCGAGATTTTTTGTCTATTGCTGATGGTTATGCTGTTCCACTTGTGGCTTCAGGTTTAATCATTTTAGGAGTGGCTGTAGTTGATAGACTGTTGTTGTATTTTCGGTATAAACAATTCTGTTTATAAGATACAAAGAAGCTTTTTATCTGGTATTTTCCTTAACTTATCCATATTTTCAAAATTGGAAATAGATTTGTATGTCTTTAACAGGAGGAAATATGGATAACACACAAGTGAAAGTGCAAATCGAACGATTGAAAAATTTTGAATTTAAGGTAAAATTCCTTGAAGAAGATATAGATCTCTTAATGGATGAACCAGAACCGCTTGGTAGTAACAATGGACCAAACGCTGTCAAAGTCCTTTCAGCAGCAATTGGGAATTGCCTTACAGCCAGCCTGCTATTTTGTCTTAATAAATCTCACATTGAACCTGCGAATCTTGTAACAACTGTATCAACATCCACTTCTCGTAATGAAAAAGGGAGACTGCGTGTTAGTGATAGTCGGGTAGAAATAACAATGGGTGTAGAAAAGGAATTACAAAAGAGAATGAGGAGATGTTTGGAATTATTTGAAGACTTTTGCGTTGTTTCACAATCAATAAGTAATGGAATAAATATTAACAGCGTTGTGAAATTGACTGATGGTGGGGTAATCTACGACTCTACTGACAATGAAAATAAATAGATAAGCATGTTTTGTATTGTTTCAAGTGAAAGGGTTTTGTTATAAATAGCTTAAAAGGCTTGTACTTGATAAACATTCTACACGCCACGGCGCACTTTTAGCTCGCGTAGCAGCGGGGCTTGTCTCCGCCCTGCCTGTCGCAGACAGGTGTGTGTATAGAAACGGGCGACACAAGGCCGCCCGCTACGCGAATTTGAGATTGTGGTACATAATAACTAATTATTCAGCAAGCCCTA
>JAYEIF010000046.1:3170-4756 GCA_034659895.1 Candidatus Zixiibacteriota bacterium | reverse complement strand
TCAGTTGGCTATATTCGGTAAATGGCGAAGTAGGACAAGTTGCCTGTGACAGGTTCCTGACTCGCCCCGGTGACACAGTACGCTGGCATTTTAGAAAAAGAATCAAGTGAGACTTACAATGTAAGTATTCCCTTATCAGTCAACTGTAGTTATTACTAACCAAAAAATGACCATCAGAACAGCCAAAAGAGAAAGCAGCAGATATTGACGTGGTGTAGAAGGACGAACCTGAAAGAACTGGCGCGTAGAGTTTCCTTCCTCAAATGACTGCATTTCTTCAAGGGTAATCAACAATTCGCTCGTACTGCTGAATCTGTCCTCAGGATTTTTTGCCAGTAGATTTTTTAACATAAGAATCGTATCACCTGGAAGATTATACTCGGTGCGAAGTTGAGTAAAATCGAGCTGGCTTTGCAAAATGGCATCCTCTATTTCTTGTGCCGAATTTCCAGCGAAAGCCGACTTGCCGGAAAGAAGCTCCCAGAAAATAGCGCCCACCGAGAATAGATCCGACAATGGAGTGATATCTCTGCCGAGTATGTGCTCGATAGAACGGTAACGAACCGCCCTCAAGTCGGTTTCTATAGATGATATGTCCTGTTCAACTAAATGAAGGGAAAGCCCGAAATCCATTAACTTGACAACACCATCCTCCGCGATGACGATATTTGAGGGTCTTAAATTACCGTGGACAATCCCTCGCTCATGGGCATGATTTAAGCCACGTACTATAGGGATGGCGATATTGAGAAACTTGGCATTATCAAATGAACCTGAAGAAAGAATTTCCTTTAGGGTTGTACAGGGGATGTACTCAAGCACTACAACCAGTTTCTCATTTTCCTCTGTCGCGCCAAAGACGCCGCCAATGTTAGGGTGAGCGATACCGGCCACCCCTCGCAAAGTTGAAAGGCATTGCGTTCGGAATGTTCGATTGCTATTCAGTTCAGACGGAATCAGCCTAAGAGCGACAATTCGCTCCATTGTTGTATCCCATGCCTGATATACTTCACCAACTGTGCTTTCGCCGAGCTTCTCGGATAACACAAACTGGAGTATGTGTTCAGGTGATGCTTCTTCCATATTACTCTTAACGGATACAAACAACAGATACTTGAGTGCAATAGAATGCGAGCGTAATAAAATAAAGCAACAAAGCAGGGGGCTTATTGAGTATGTATTCTAAGGTATCCGCTGTAGTGAGGCTGGGTAACTCACCCGCTTGCGGCTGTTGAAAAACACAGTAAAGAAAACAATATTACATTTACCTTGTAAAGTTCGTCGTTCCCCTTTTTTATTATCAATCATCTATTATTGTAATTCTCTTATTAGTGTCCTTCCTCTTATTATTGTCATTCCTCTTTTATTGTCATTCCTCTTTTATTGTCATTCCTCTTTTATTGTCATTCCTGCGGAAGCAGGAATCCAGCAGGCATTGCCTGTCTATCAGGCGTTGCCTATCCAGCAGGCATTTCTTGTCCATCCATATCAACTGAATTTGGAAATGCGCCGAGGCGTGACTGGATACCAGCTTTCGCTGGTATGACAAATCCGCTAGTATGACAAATCCGCTGGTATGACAAATC
>JAYEIF010000046.1:0-3070 GCA_034659895.1 Candidatus Zixiibacteriota bacterium | reverse complement strand
ATCCAGCAGGCATTTCTTGTCCATCCATATCAACTGAATTTGGAAATGCGCCGAGGCGTGACTGGATACCAGCTTTCGCTGGTATGACAAATCCGCTAGTATGACAAATCCGCTGGTATGACAAATCCGTTGGTATAACAAATCCATTGGGGCTCAGGTGTAAAAAGCACTTTTTCAACAAATCTGCTCACGGTGGGTTGATAGTGCGGTTAAAAAGAACATGCCACAAGGCCGCCCGCTACAGGCGGGCGCAAATTTGAGATTGTGATACATAGTAACGAATTACTCAGCGAAACCTATCTACAACCGAAATATACTTGGCACAGTTGAGGGGCATGTCTTTAGAACACTGAAAACTTGAAGTATTTATCCGGGTTGTTTTCGATATCGGTTACCAGATTGCCTACTCGTGTCATAAGGTTTGTCATTTCAACATACAGGCCTGTGTCACTAACCATCAGCCCCAACGAACCCTCTGCTGTGTTTATCTTATATACAATACTGTCCAGTCGTTGAGAGACGATGGTGAGGTTGTCGTACAATTTTGGGTCTTTAATGAGCTTGCCAATCGTTCCTTTACTTGTATTGACCTGCTCTGTGAGATTTTCAACCGAGTTGGAAGTTTTTTCAATGGAAGACACTATTCGTTCCTGATTCTTTTGCAAATCAGCGGTCAGTTTCGTCAGACGGCTCAGGAGAATTGTCATGCTGGAATACAACTCGTCATTTACAGCCAATTGTCCCAAAGTACCCTGACCGCCATTTATGCGACCCAAAAGGCTGTCGATATTATTCACTACTGAGCGAGCTTCACCTATAGCTTCCTTGCCAGACTTGAATGCAGCTTTGATATTATCTGCATCGCGAACTGGTACTATGCATTCCTTCGGTAAGACAGGTGCTCCTATGGCTCCGGGGATAATTTCAATATACTTATCGCCAAGAAAACCAATAGTCCCCATTTGAACCACAGTGTTTTCAGTCATCATCTGCCAAACATCCTCTTTGATTTTACAGATGATTTCAACTTTTTCGAGGGAGTCGATATTCACGAATCGTACAGAGCGAACATTACCCACCTCGACACCAGCCATCCGAACCGGTGCGCCCGGTACCAGCCCGTTCACATTTCTGAAATAGGATGTGAATTCCTCTTTCGATTCAAAAATTGATATCCCACCCCCGCTTAGTGAAGCCCAAAACATTAAAAAAACAGCAAAGGATAAAATTATCCCTACCTTGAGATTATCCCACTTTACATTAGCAGTTTTCTTCATACATCAAATCCATTCTTTACAACCATCGAAACTCGGTTTGTCCATTCTTCATGGAGTCACCGTTGTATTTCCTGTACCTACTCCTTCTACAAATCGCTTCCGAGCCACATTGGTAAAAGACGATCGGAAGGGCCTGAGAAATTCTTTTACTCGAGAATTCTTACTGCATCGCAACTGTTCTAGAGTGCCGTCAAAGACCATCTCACCATCCCATAGGACAATAAACCTATCGGCTACACCAAGTGCATCAATAATCTGATGCGTGACCATGATTGAGGCAATCGATTTTTCCTCCTGGAGCTTCATAATCAAATTGAGAATATTCTCAGTTGCACGAGGGTCGAGGCCTGTGGTAGGCTCATCATAGAGCATAATCCTTGGATTGGTCGATAACAAAGCTCTCCCTATAGCAACTCGCCGTCGCATTCCCCCCGATAATTCATCGGGTAGTTTGTCAATAATCTCCTCTGCATTAAGTCCAACAAATCCAAGCATCTGCACAACTTTTTCAGACAACTCTTTGAATGCCATTTTAGAATGCTCAAGTAAATAGTACCCAACATTCTCTCCCACCGACAGGGAATCAAAAAGCCCTCCAGCTTGGAACACCATCCCTATCTTTTTACGCAACTTTCGTTTGTCCTTCTCTTTCATTGTAGCAACATTGACCCCATCAATAGTCAATTCCCCATGCTGTGGAAGTTCAAGGCCAAGTATCAGTCGCAATATAGTGGATTTACCTGATCCGGATGGTCCCATTATTACCAGGGACTCATTGTCCTCAATAACAAAAGAGACATCCTTGAGAACGGGCTTATCAGCGTAAGAGAAATAAATGTGATTTAGCTCAATCATAACCAGCCTTTAATTAACGAAAACACCAACTTAGTGATAAAGAAATTTACCAAAAGTATTGTAATTGCTGACACCACTACCGACTCAGTTGTTGCCCGCCCTACACCCTTGGTACCACCTTCGGAAGTGAAACCTTTGTAACACGAAACAAAAGCTATAATGAATGAAAAAACAATTGGTTTGAGGAGTCCGATAAACAGGTTGCCGAAGAGGAGCCTTTCTCGCACTGCTGACCAATACATAGTTGTGGTAACATGAGCAATAAGATTAGCAACTACCCAGCCGCCAAGGAGGGAGATGAAATCGCAAATAACGGTTAAAACCGGCAGCATTAGTATTAGAGCAACAAGACGCGGAACCGCAAGTTTCTTGATCGGATCAATGCCGAACGCTGTCATAGCATCAAGCTGATTGGATGATTTCATTGCTCCGATTTCAGCGGTTATACCGGCAGCTACTCTTGCGGCGACCATTAGACCAGTGAGCACCGGGCCAAGTTCCCGCACAATTGCAAGCGCCATAATTCGGCCAAGATAATTCTTGGCTCCGAAATCTGCCAATTCGACAGAAAAAGCCAGCGCAAAACCCTGACCGGCGAAAATTCCAGTAAGAATTACAAGGTATAACGATCCTATACCGATATTGTGCATCTGGTCGAGTATCTCAGAAATATAAAATGGACGACGGAAGAAAGCTACAGTTGTTTTGAGGGCAAAGAAGAATTGACCCTGTAACTCATAAACGAAATGTTTCAACCAGCTATTGACAGCAACAAAAATGGGCATTTATACCTCAATTTTTAGATTGGTATCATATTACACATGCCTACATTTCAAGTCAAGGCAATTTGCCTATTAAGGCAATTTGCCTTGAGAGATGTCAATCTTTAGACTATATTTGCATAAGTTCTATAAAAAAGTCAGTCTGTTCTGTATTCT
>JAYEIF010000045.1:0-4798 GCA_034659895.1 Candidatus Zixiibacteriota bacterium | reverse complement strand
TGCATTCTGAGTATTTGTGTGTCGTGTTATTTGTTGCAACAAGTCTTCACCTTGCGATCCAACACGAGCAATCTTTGTAACGACTACACCTTTAGCAGCTTTCTCACTCCACGCATCTAATTCTGCACTTGTACCAGTACCGCCGGACTCAAGCTTCTTGTAAAATACCTCCCAAATCGTCCGAGTTGTTTGGCACCCATTTACGATGAATGGCTCAACCAACTCATATGATCCATCCCCCTGATCCCTGAAATCTTCCACCACTATGGTAATACCATTGTTGAAAAGACCGAATCTTTCCGGATTGTCTTGAAGAGTAGCTTGGATAGCCCGATTAACTTTGCGTCGGATACCAAGGAATCGTCTGATGTTTTTTTCGTATAGCTGATCCAAGTCATTTGTTTCTTCTCTGTAGGATTTCAGCAAAGCGTAAAGCTCAAATAGAGTGGTCGAACCCAACAGTAGATCCCCGCCATACGGCACTAATTCAGCCTTGATTGTAACTCGCGTTCTGTCAGGAATAGCCTCTTCCAGAGTCCGCTTGTAGATTGTCTCGATCGATATTGAGTCTACATCGAACATTGCACCTATGCGCTCTTTTCCCATTGCACGCAGGTCAGTAAGTACACGACGTTCATTCTCAGTAAGAGGAATCTCAGTAGCGAATACAAGAACGATGCGATCGTTCTCGGAGGCTTGCCCACGGAAGTTTGAAATCATATCGAGGATATCTTTAGCCAACGAAGACAAGCGCTCTCGATTTCCGTCAAGAGTATCTATAACCTTCTGTCCTTCCTCAAGCAGTGTACCAGTTCCACTGAAAGCCTTACCATACTTGCTCTGCACAAGGTACCAGGTATGCTGCTCGAGATTCTCAGTCGATTCGGAAGCCGCGTCCTCGTTATCGCTTCCATCTTGTTTGTCCAAGAAGGCTACATCAATACCTCCGTCTCCTGACCCATCACAGAAATGTAATTCGTCCACACCTTCGTCGACGTCGCACCACTGAGTTACAATTTTGGCTGCAAATCTGTTGCCCAGCTGAACCGTTGATGGGCTTCCAGTGCGCACATCCACCAACCACTGCTCGCGAAACTCCTCAAAACTTACTCCATTGCCTGTCTCATTCATTACTATATCCTTCCCTCATGAAATAATGCATCGACAATCCTCATCCGCTGTATCATTATACTGATCAGCCCCCATTCTTAGGTCCAGTTGTAAGTTAGTGATTTTGTCTTTGTTTTGTCAAGGAAATTACTTTCCTCTTCAACCGGTGTTTGTCGACCAATCGACCTGTGTGGTCTTTCTGTATTATAGTCATTCCTCTAGTACTCAATTTTTTCTCTGGCATCAGTAATACTCGTAAACCTGCCTGTGCCGTGGCAGACAGGACATTCCTGCCTGAAAGTGGCGTTGAAAGATTCAATAAAAGCGTTCTGAGTCGGTTGACCCCGCTCGGGATGAGACAATAAATGGAATTGTCAAGTTGTCAATCCGCCTAGGGCGGGCTACCTTTTTTGTCAGAAGGGGGATTCGCCCTGTAACATTTGTGTCGTTAAATAAGCAATGGCAGAACCGCTATCCGCCTCGGCGGACTGGCCTACTTTCTATATTAAAAAGGGTAAGCCCTCGCGTTCTCTAATGCGTAGATCCGTTGAGAACTTTCTTTAGGAATTGTCCGGTAGAAGAACGCCCAATATGTGTCAGATCTTCCGGAGTGCCGGTAGCAATAATTTTGCCGCCACCATCACCGCCCTCCGGTCCGAGATCAATAATCCAGTCGGCTATTTTTATCACGTCAAGATTGTGTTCAATCACAATAACAGTATTACCACGATCAACCAATTCATTGAGCACTTTCAGCAATATCTTAATATCCTCAAAGTGGAGACCTGTCGTTGGTTCATCAAGAATGTAGAGCGTTCTGCCAGTAGATACCTTTGACAGCTCCGAAGACAGTTTTACGCGTTGCGCTTCACCGCCCGAAAGTGTGGTTGCCTGCTGTCCAAGCTTAATATATCCAAGACCAACCCTGTGCAATGTAAGAAGTTTATTTTTGATTCGCGGGATATTCTCAAAAAACGTCAGAGCCTCCTCAACAGTCATATCAAGAACATCGGCGATATTCTTCCCCTTGAATGTAACTTCAAGCGTTTCCCTGTTATATCGTTTTGCTTTGCACACTTCGCACGGCACATACACATCCGGCAGAAAGTGCATCTCGATTTTGATGATACCATCCCCGTGGCACGCCTCACAGCGACCGCCTTTGACATTGAATGAAAATCGTCCCGGCAAATAACCACGAGCTTTAGACTCGTTCAGACCTGCAAATAAATCCCGAATATGTGCAAACACTCCTGTATATGTAGCAGGGTTAGAACGCGGTGTCCGTCCAATAGGAGACTGATTAATATCGATTACCTTGTCGATATGCTCCAGTCCATCTATCGTTTTATATGGTAGGGGAGATTTGCGGCTATGGTAGAAGTGTCGAGCCAGAGCTGGATACAGGGTCTCATTAATAAGAGTAGATTTGCCCGATCCGGAAACTCCCGTTACGAGTGTAAAAGTTCCAAGTGGGATATCGATATCGATTTTTTTGAGATTGTTACCAGTGGCTCCACGCAACACAAGAGATGATGAAATCCCCTTTCGGCGAACTCGGGGTATTTCAATTTTACGACGGCCTGATAAGTATTGGCCCGTAATAGATTTTCTGCATGTGCGGATATGTTGTGGTGTTCCACTTGCTACAATCTGACCTCCGTTTACACCAGCACCCGGGCCGAGGTCTAGAACATGGTCAGCAGACTCGATGGTTTCCCTGTCATGCTCCACAATCAGAACGGTATTACCGATATCTCGTAATTCTGTAAGAGTATTGAGCAATTTACGGTTATCTCTCTGATGAAGGCCAATTGAAGGCTCATCAAGAATATACAACACACCTACCAATCGTGAACCTATTTGTGTTGCCAGGCGAATCCGTTGCGCTTCACCTCCCGACAGAGTCGATGCCGCCCTGTCAAGAGTCAGGTAATCCAAGCCCACATCATGTAAAAAATCGAGTCTCTCTCTAATCTCCTTGAGAATTTGGCGGCCTATCAAACGCTGACGTTTACTTAGTTTGATATTCTTAAAAAACTTCGCCGACTGTTTTATCGACATTGCCGCCACAGTGTCAATTGTTTCTCTATCGATAATAACCGCCAGCGCCTCAGGGCGAAGCCGGGTTCCATTACAGGCAGGACATTCAGTTATTGTCATGTAGGTTTCAATCCACTGTCGCACTCCAGCCGATTCGGTCTGGCGGTATCGTCGTTTCAGATGTGGGATGACGCCTTCAAATGTGGATCGATAAACGCCTGACGCACTCCCTTTACCCGAGGAATGTTCATACTCAAAAGATATTTCTTCGTTTTCGGAACCGTACAAAATAATCTGTCGAATCTTTACAGGCAGACGTTTGAGAGGTGTCGAAAACTTGAAATCGTAATGATGCGAAACACCTTTGAGCATATAGCGATACCAGTTTGGCATATTGATTCCGCCCCATGGACGGATAGCTCCTTCACTGATAGACTTTGACAAGTCTGGTATGACCAAATTGGGGTCAATCTCCATTTTCTGCCCCAAACCGTCGCAGACCGGACAGGCACCAAAAGGAGAATTGAAGGAAAAAAGCCGCGGACTTGGTTCCTCATAACTGATATTACAGTTAAGACAGGCAAATTTCTCGGAAAAGAGAAGGTCCTGTTTTTTGATATTTATCAACACTGTTCCCTGTCCGGCTTTCAATGCTGTCTCAACCGAATCAGCAAGGCGGCCTTTCGACTTGGCTTTCACTATCAATCGGTCAACAACTGCTTCAATGGTATGTTTTTTCTTCTTGTCGAGAGAAATCTCTGACTCAGTCTCAACTACTTCGCCGTCAACACGAAGTCTCACAAAACCCTGCTGGCGCGCTTCATCAATGATGTCCTTATGCTCACCTTTCTTGCCGCGTACTAATGGCGCAAGCACTATCAGGCGAGAACCCTCTTCAAAACTTAAGACAGAATCAACAATCTGTTGTACGGTCTGCTGTGTAATAGGTTGGCCACATTTGATGCAGTGCGGCACACCTATGCGGGCAAACAGAAGACGCAGATAATCGTAGATTTCGGTTACCGTCCCCACGGTAGAACGGGGGTTTTTTGTTACCCCTCTTTGTTCAATTGATATTGCAGGTGATAACCCCTCAATGAAGTCAATATCAGGTTTTTCCATCAATCCAAGGAACTGTCTGGCATAGGCTGAAAGAGATTCAACATAACGCCGTTGACCTTCGGCATAGATTGTGTCAAAAGCCAGTGAACTTTTGCCGGAACCGGAAAGTCCGGTAATCACGGTGAGCGAATTGCGAGGTATTTTTACATCGATATTCTTGAGATTATGTTCCCGCGCACCTTTAATATGAAGATGCTGCTGGTTTCGCTTGTTTCGACTGCTGTTATTTGCCACAATTCATCCCATTTTCAGGTTAATTCGTAATATAATTAAAAAGTAACACAAAGCCAGAATATAATGCTTTTTAAGTATCACTTTTTGCAATAATGGACTTTCAGTTCATGCTCAGCAGGGCTTGCTGAATAAATTATAAGTTCTTTGTTCATAAATAGATAAGCATGTTTTGTATTGTTTCAAGTGAAAGGGTTTTGTTATGAATAGCTTCCCGATTTCATCGGGACACCGATTTAATCTGGATACTTGATAAACATTCTACACGCGTAGCAGCGGGGCTTGTCTCCGC
>JAYEIF010000044.1:0-4812 GCA_034659895.1 Candidatus Zixiibacteriota bacterium | reverse complement strand
ATTCTACACGCCACAGCGCACTTCCTGTGCGCCGACAGGCACGTCAGCTCGCGTAGCAGCGGGGCTTGTCTCCGCTGTGTGTATAGAAACGGGCGACACAAGGCCGCCCGCTACGCGAATTTGAGATTGTGGTACATAATAACTAATTATTCAACAAGCCCTATTTATAGCTTCCGCGTTGATGCCTACATTTACAGTTGACAATAATGGAAGTGCGAGTATTTTATAAAGTTAGCCTGAAATAGAGGAATGTATTTTTATGAACTCAATGACTGGATTCGGTAAATCACAAGTAACTACAAAATATGGAACGTTCACTGTTGAAATCTCAAGCGTTAATAGTCGATTTCTTGAAGTTTCGGTCCATATATCGCGCCAGTTTTCAGCTCTTGAACATCGTGTGCGAGAGCTTATAAAAAACCACCTGAACAGAGGAAAAGTCTCTGTGTTTGCTGGTTTTTCTGAAAGTGAAAATTCTCCGAGTAAGAGCTATATTAACGAGAAAGCTATAGCTAAAATCAATCGTCATTTACAGTCAATTCAGAAAGACTTGAATCTTGCAGGAGATATAACTATAAGTGATTTACTGATGTTCCCTGATGTTACTACTACGTGGAACAATGTTATTGATGAAGATGAAATCTGGCCAACAGTGGAAAAAGGTATTTCCAAAGCGATAAAAGGGCTTCTCCAGATGCGCCGTAAGGAAGGTGCCGCTATGGCTCGGGATATGAAACAGCGGCTGAAAAATATCAAACAGACCAACGGACGGATAGTTTCAGAAGCTTCACGGGTGGTTGAAAAGTACCGGGTACGGCTACGTGAACGTATGCAGGGAATACTTGATAACGGCATCGGAGAAAATAACGGTAGACTGGAGCAAGAAATTGCCCTGTTCGCCGATCGTTGTGATATAACCGAGGAATGCACTCGCCTTTTTAGCCATATTGATCAATATATGAATATTCTTCGCCTTAAAGAGCCGGTTGGCAAACGGATTAATTTCCTTTTACAGGAGATGAATAGAGAAGCAAATACAATTGCTTCCAAGGCATCAGAAATCAAAATCACAGAAGATGCTATTTCTCTCAAGGAGGAAATGGAGAAACTCCGCGAGATGGTACAGAACGTTGAATAATGACAGGACATTTCATTCTATGAGTTTGCAGAAAGCGGGGAAAATAGTTATTATTTCATCCCCTTCAGGTGGAGGTAAGACTTCAATCTGTCGTCGACTGCTTGAACTTAACGACAATCAAAACTGGCATTTTTCGGTGTCATATACTACTCGCGCTATGCGTTCAGGTGAAAAAAACCATAGGGAATACCATTTTGTTGACGATGATACTTTCGAGCGTCTTTCAAATCAGGGAAAATTTGCGGAGGTATGTCGAGTTCACCTTTATCAATATGGCACGCCGCGAGAGCCTATTGAAGAAGTGCTCCATCAGGGTGGTGTTATATTGCTTGATATAGATGTGCAGGGAACGGTAAAAATCAAAGATGCTTATCCAGAGGCGGTCTCGATATTCATTTTGCCACCTTCGGTAGACGAACTTTGTAAGCGGCTTATGGCGCGCGGGACAGAAACAGAGGAACAGCTCAAGATAAGACGTGATAACGCCGCTAAAGAGATGTATCTGTGGAAAAACTTTGACTATGTTGTTATAAATGATGAGTTTGATGTTGCTATAAATGAAGTACAAGGTATAATCACAGGGCATTACTGCCGAACTGATGTGGTAAATGAGAAACAAATACTGAAGATTATTGGCTAATTTTTTGTGAGATACAGGAGACAATATGAACAAGGTCAAAATTGAAGAATTGGAAAAATTAGGTCTTAACAGATATGAGGCTGTCATCATAGCCTCGAAATACGCTCATATTCTCAATGCCAGACGGTTAAGGATGTTAGAACGTATTATAGAAGATCCGGATACTGAGGTCGACCCCGAAAAGATTTCCCTCAAGGTCTCAATGGCCGCATTGCTGGAACTTCTGGATGGGAAGGTAAAGTTTACGTACCCGGGTTCGATGTAATAACATAAATACTTACACTAACTCGCTAAGGAGTTTTATGTCCCGGAATCTTGTCATCGTAGAATCGCCTGCTAAGTCACGAACCCTTGCTCGTTTTCTCGGCAAGGATTTTGACATCATGGCCACAGTAGGACACATCATTGACCTGCCAAAGTCCAAACTTGGTATTGATACTGACAATAATTTTGATCCGCAATATACTGTTATCGATGGTAAACAAAAAATCATCAACGATCTAAAAAAAGCCGCCAGCAAAGCAACTACAATATACCTGGCTCCCGACCCTGATCGTGAGGGTGAAGCTATCGCTTGGCATGTAGCCAATAGTCTTAAAGACAAATACAATGATAAATTAGTCCGTGTCACTTTCAACGAGATTACCAAACGCGCTGTGACTAGTGCTATCGATAATCCCCGCGATATTGATATGAATCTTGTCAATGCTCAGCAGGCGCGTCGAGTGCTTGATCGGCTGGTCGGCTATACGGTATCGCCTTTTCTGTGGAAGACAATTGCTTACAACCTTTCCGCTGGACGGGTGCAATCAGTTGCTCTAAGGTTGGTATGCGAACGTGAAGAAGAAATAACAAAATTTGTCCCGCAGGAATACTGGCAGGTTGTTGCCAATCTTGAGACAGAAAAAGACGAGCAGTTCAAAGCGCGGCTGCACAAGATTGACGATCTTACCGTTGTCAAGCCTTCAGAACTCAAGGGCAAGAAAAAGGTCTGTATCAATAATGAAAACGAAGTTAAGGGATACCTTACCGAATTAAAGAAAGAACAGTTTGTCATTGCCGATCTCAAGAAGAGTAAAAAATCGCGCCGACCGTATGCTCCATTCATAACATCTACTCTTCAGCAGGAAGCCGCTAAAGCTTACGGCTATTCTCCAAAAGTTACAATGCGGATTGCTCAGGAATTATATGAAGGAATCGAAATAGGCAAAGAAGGCCTTACTGGACTAATTACATATATGAGAACCGATTCGACACGCATTGCGCCTGAAGCGTTGTCTGCGGCTCGTCAATATATTGAAAAAACATTCGGCAAAGAATACCTGCCGACAAAACCTCAGGTCTATTCACGAAAGAAACAAGCTCAGGATGCCCACGAAGCCATTCGCCCAACCTACCTGACCTTGCCACCTGAGAATGTAAAACGTTACCTGACACCTCGTCAGTTCAAACTCTACCAGCTTATCTGGAATCGATTAATCGCATCACAAATGAAACCAGCCCGATACAATATTGAAACTGCCGATATCAAAGCGGGACGTTTTACATTTAGAGCGACAGCGCAGAGAATCGAGTTTGACGGATTTCTGAAACTATATCGTGCAGAGAAAGAACCCGACGAAAACGGAAATGATAAGAACGGTCTCGAAAATCTTCCCAAACTCAAAGAGAAAGACATTCTCAAACTTCTTAAATTGGAACCAAATCAGTCATTTACCAAACCACCTCCACGGTATTCGCAGGCAACATTAGTCAAACGCCTTGAAGCTGACGGTATCGGACGACCATCAACATACGCAACGATTATCTCTACTCTCAGGGACCGCAAATACGTTGAACTCGATCAGCGTAAACTGATTCCAACTGACCTCGGTCAGGCAGTAAAACGTATTCTTGTCGAACACCTGCCAAAGATATTCAATGTCAAATTCACTGCAAATATGGAAGAGGAACTCGACGCAGTTGAGGAAGGTAAAGACGAATGGGTAGATGTGCTTGACGCATTCTATAAACCTTTCAAGGAAACTATTGACAATCTAAAATCCAAGATAAGTGAAATCAAAGTCTCAATGACTGAGAAGACAGATATTGCCTGTGAAAAATGCGGTTCTCCGATGGTTGTCAAATGGGGTCGCAACGGTCGTTTTCTGGCATGTTCTGCTTATCCAAAATGCAAATTCACCAAGCCTCTCCCCGGAGAGGAAGAGCAAAATAAGACTGATGAAAAGTGTGAGAAATGCGGCGCTCCGATGGTTATCAAGACTGGCCGTTTTGGTAGATTTCTGGCTTGCTCGGCATACCCAAAGTGCAAAAACACAAAACCTATCACATTGGGAATAAAGTGTCCAAAACCAGGCTGTGGAGGAGAAATAGTTGAAAAACAAACTCGCAGTCGCAAGGTCTTCTATGGTTGTTCCAATTATCCCAAGTGTGATTTCGCTTCATGGGACAAGCCGGTAAACAAAGTTTGTCCAGTATGCAAGCACCCATACATGTTGCAAAAAGTCTCCAAGGCGAAGGGTGAATATCTCAAATGTCCTGAGTGCAAGCATGTAATTACTGACAAATCTACAAAAGAAGAATCAACAATTTAGACCAACTTTCAGAATAACGTTTCGATTGAAATTAAAACATCCCACCCGACGCTTTCAGTTCTGGGTGGGCTACCGGCTTTTAGTAGTAGGTCAGTCCGCATAGGTGGATTGACATTGAAAACATCCCAGCCAAATAGATTTGTCACCCCAGCGAAAGCTGGGGTCCAGCAGGGCAGTCCGCCTAGGCGGACTGGACAGACAATGTCTGTTGTACAGGCAATGCCTGATGGACAGACAATGTCTGCTGGATTCCTGCATCCGCAGGAATGACAATGCAGAACAAGTTTCATCCCGGGTAGAAATTTATCTCATTTCGAATGGAAATTTATCTCACCCTGAGCGGAAATTTATGTCATCCCGAGCGGAAATTTATCTCACCCTGAGCGGAAATTTATCTCATCCCGAGCGGAAATTTATCTCACCCTGAGCGGAAATTTATG
>JAYEIF010000043.1:0-4834 GCA_034659895.1 Candidatus Zixiibacteriota bacterium | reverse complement strand
GAAAATCAAAAACGAGATGTGGCAGGAATATGTTACAAAGCTCGAACATGAACGAAAAGTACTGGCGGAAAAAACAAAACAAGACTCACTTATAGTTGATTCACTTAACGCTGAAGCTGTGAAAGCTGAAGAACTGGCTAAGGCAAAAGCAGAAGAAACTCGCACTGCTGAAGTTTACGCCAAGGCGATGCAAGATAGCCTTGATAACATTAGCGCAAAACGTCAGGCAGAACGCGAACGTCTTCAAACTGAAGTGAAACTTGCTGAGGAAAAAACCAAACAGATACAGATAGAAACCGATCAGGCCAAGACGGAATTGGAATCGATGAAGATAAATGCTGAAATTGCTAAACAAACGATGAATGAAACAGTTCAGCATATAGATGTTATCAACCGGGGAATTAGCAATGGACCCGAAAATCTACCCGAATGCATTCTAGTGAAGCTTGCCGGCAATACCTCAGCACAGGAGATAATAGGTGCGTGGAAGTCCAGCGGGTATACTCTTACCCTATCTGACAATTGTTATTTCGTTATGACATCTTCCCGTAAACCTAAGCGCGTTGCGGGAAACTATGTTGTTTCGTCAGGAAAGATTATGAAACTTACTCCGAAAGATTCGTCTATGCCACCGCAACAATTCAGCTACAAATTGGATTCTGCCAATGTTTTGATTCTTGAGGGAAATGGCGGCTTCAGAGTAAGGTTTGAAAAAGTAGGGTAACACTCGGTTACAAAATTATGGAAAAGAATACTTGCGTCACAAATGAGCAACTTATGGCCATGATGCATAGGAAATAGTAACAAAAAGTACTTGTATAAAAACTATCTCATAAGAAAATCATTTCATTCTACCTGACAAGTCCTTGACTCTTTTGTCAAATATACGTATTAATAAATATACGAAAAGAGGAATTATTATCTCATATGGATATGTGCATGAAGATAGTGCTCGCCATTTTATTGATAATTACTATCGCATTGCTTGCGGTTGATTTCTATTTCAAGTATACAGAGATTTCATCCTACCAGTTTCAGATGTTAGATACCGACACCGATATTCGAAAGTATATCCACGCTGATTTCGATGGTGATGGCCAGAATGAATTCATAAAGTTCAACTTTTTGCAAGACGGCTACGGAGCCTTCGATACCGAAGTAACAGGTAAACCGTGGAACTTTCACCATATGGATCCACATATGATTACGAGTTTGTTCGCTCGGGATGTTAATCAGGATGGGTGTGATGATATTATTGAACTCAAGAAGGATTTGGATGGAGATTCAATTTGGTGCGTTGTTCGAGATTGGAGTAGGCAGATACTCTGTCAGACGGAGGGGATAAAAGGAAAGGATATATCCACCCAGACAGTTAATTACCCCAACTGGGATGGTGATTTCCACACCTGCGTGATTTCTGATCTGAGCGGCGACGGCAAGAACGAACTCATTCTTTTAATGAACACGGGCTGCGATTTGCGACCACGAGGACTATTTGTCTATAGTTTTCCTGAGGGAAGGCTAATCTGGAAATATCTTACTGGCGGATCACCTAATTATATTCAGATCACAGATATTGACAACGATTCCCACCCGGATATTTTCTTCGGTACTCAGTGTCCCGGTAATATGGCTGAGGCTAATGGGCTAATCGATACTTCCGGATATGTTGTACGACTTACACATGATGGTAAAAAAGTCTGGCATCGTGAGGTTACACCATGGACAATACATGCATGGGTTTTACTCACCGATCTCGATGATGATTCTCAATCTGAGCTATATACCTGTAGTGTCATAGGCGAAGGTCGAAGCGAGAAGAATGTTGCAATAATAGAGAAACTCGATCCCGCCACTGGCAAAATACTTGAAAAGCACGCCATGAACAGACATAAAGCGGTTACACTACTCCCAGCAAAATTGTCGCTTGAAAGTGGCAAACAACTTCTGACAAACAAGGGGATTGAGATTTTTAACAAAAACCTTAAACTTATTCGTTCTGTAGCACTCACTGATCATAGAGTCTTTGGAACAACCGATTTCGATGGTGATGGTATCGATGAGATTCTAACACACAAGGATGATTCCATTTTTGTTCTGGATACCCTGCTTCACTCAATTGCCAAGTTCAGAAGTGATAAGAACCTGAATATCCGTAGCGCTTTTCTCCATGATAGCCCATCTAACATATACTTTGGCCGGACAACAGAGAGACTCGTTTATCTGTTTGATTACCCTAAGGGAAATTGTAGCCAGACCTGTGTGAGTGGGAAGCTGATTTACGGCGCCACTACACAGTGGGAATCTGTTGTAACGAGTTTGAAATCCTACGATTGGTACAACATTATACTCTTTCTTCTGGCCGGATGCCTTGTCAGCGGAATCGTATATCGTTCACGCCTTCTCGGACAACCTGTCCCACAGAAACCAGATATTCCTCCTGCGTTAACTAATCTTCTTACAACATTGACGACCTTCAATCATGGTCAAACAGCATCGTCGAGTTTCAACCGTCTTGCGTTTCTGCTTAAGAACATTCCCGAAGATCCAAAGGTACTTGAAAAATTCGCTGGTAACCTCACTGATTCTGTTAATACTTTTCAACAGTTTACGCTGAAGCAACTAAATGATATCACTCAACAATTACACCGGACCAATCTCGAAAGTGTCAATACTTCTAAAATTGAGCGTCTTAGTAGTGAACTGAAAAGTAGTTTGCAAAGTCTTTCTCCTAATAATCCAGAAGTAATAGGAAAACAAGCCACTCAGCTAAAGAAAACTTTGCCTTCTGTAATCGAAGAACTCCGCAAAGAGATTAAGGTAGCGCGAATTGCAGTTCGAAAGCATTTCAGAACCAGGGTAGTCGTTGAATTAATTGATGTTCTGGATTCTGTAAAATCTCAGTTCACTTCAGCCGATATTAAAATACCAAGAGTTGAAGTTAGCGGGGATGTTACTGCACACGCATTTTTTCACCCGGTGGAATTCTCAACAATTATCGAAGAACTTCTATCCAATGCCAGGGTAGCGCTTGCACAAAGCTCACTCAAAAAAATCAGGATTAAAGCTGAATTAGAGGATGAAATAACTATACGTATAATTGATACAGGTCCCGGAGTGGAACAGAATAATTTCACTCGCATTTTCGATCGAGGATATTCCACTAAGCCGAAGTCGGGCGGTTATGGTCTGTTTCACGTCATGAATACTGTAAGTAAATACAATGGCAGCATCAGGCTTGAGAGGAGTGTCCCATTCGAAGAAACAGTATTTGTGCTCAACCTTTTGAGAGTATAGCAACATGACTGATCGAAAACAAATCCTCATAATTGATGATAATAAAGAATTCCTAGCTGATCTCGAATTGCTATTATCATCTGAATATGATTGTCATCTGGCAATAAATGCTGAAGATGGCGCAGGTATTCTGAAAAACACGGACATTGATGTTCTTCTGCTTGATGTAAATCTCGGGGCTGGAACTGATGGACTGACCTTTCTAAAGGGAATTAAACATAACTCTCCTTATTTGCCAGTAATAATGATTACCGAGGACGAGCGAGTCTCTACTGTTGTAACCGCAATGCAATACGGAGCCTCTGGCTATGTTGGCAAAAAACCTGATCTCGAGGGGCTAAAAGCATCTGTTATCAAAGCGTTGCGTGATGCCGAGACCGCTCTCGATCGCGATTTGTACCGCGAAGAAATCAACCGACAGTGGGATAATATGGTCGGTGATAGTGGACCTATGACTAAAATTAAAGATGACATTCAAAAGGCCGCTGCGGTCAAGTGTAATGTGCTGATCACAGGTGAAAGCGGAACAGGAAAAGAGTTGGTAGCGCGAGCTATCCATAAATATTCACAGGACGCATCATTACCATTTGTGGCTGTAAATTGTGCAGCTATTCCAAAAGACCTTTTCGAAAGTGAACTTTTTGGGCACGAAAAAGGTTCCTTCACAGGCGCTGTTTCTAAAAAAATCGGCCGATTTGAACAGGCGCGCGAGGGAACCATTTTCCTCGACGAAATAAGCGAAATCCCAAACGACCAACAAGCCAAATTACTTCGGGTACTACAAGAAAAGCAATTCTACCGAGTAGGGGGAATGAAAGAACTTGAGTGTCATGGCAGAGTTATTGCTTCCAGTAATCGCGATCTTAAAAAGGAAATCGAGAATAATAAGTTTCGGGAGGATTTGTACTATCGTCTTAAAGTCTTTGAAATTGCAGTCCCGTCTTTGAGAGAACGCAAGACGGATATCCGTAATTTAATCGGTTTTTTCCTTGAGAGGAAATCACAGGAGATGAAACGCCCGAAACCGACAATTTCAGAAGAAGCTCTAACTCTGCTTACAGCTTACCACTGGCCGGGCAACGTACGGGAACTGGAGAATTGTATAGAATGTTCTATTGCTCGCTGTTCCAATGATATAATAAGCATTGACCTGCTTGGTGAATATGCTTCCAGAAATTATACCGACTTTTCATCCTATGACGCTGCCAAAAAGGAATACCTTGAGAGATTTCAGCGAGAATATATTACAAGCATTCTGAGAGTTACCGATGGTAATGTCACAAAAGCTGCCGAGAAAATGGGCGTTTCTCGTCAGGGATTGATTAAGATGATGAAAGCTTGCGATCTTAACAAGTCGTAAGCTGGTTGTGAATATTGAATACTATCATTACAGGTCATGCTTGATGGCGCACGATCTTAATTTACTTTACACATCCCAACAAATGGCTACTTTTTTTATGACCGAAAAAAGGCCATCACCAAACAACAGGACGTTTACATCGTTTACACGACAATAAACGCGAAGTACGCGTCTATG
>JAYEIF010000042.1:17806-23468 GCA_034659895.1 Candidatus Zixiibacteriota bacterium | reverse complement strand
CGCACAGGAAGTGCGCCGTGGCGTGTAGAATGTTTATCAAGTGCAAGCCTTTTAAGCTATTTATAACAAAACCCTTTCACTTGAAACAATACAAAACATGCTTATCTATTTATGAACAAAGAACTTATTCTTTATTCAGCAGACCCTAAATAAGAAAACCCGACCGCAATCGGCCGGGTTTAAATTGTCGAACATAGTAGCTGGTTGGCTTAGTACATACCGGGCATACCGCCACCCATTCCTCCCATGCCAGCACCACCCATATCGGGCATGGCTGCTTTTTTATCTTCATCAGGCTTATCAACTACGACAGCTTCAGTAGTCAGAAGCAGTCCGGCAATTGATGCGGCATTTTCAAGAGCTGTGCGGGTAACCTTTGTTGGGTCAGTAACTCCAGCTTTCACAAGGTCTTCATAAGTATTAGTCCGAGCGTTATAGCCAAAAGCGCCAGATTCTGCAACAACTTTGTTGACCACAACTGAAGCTTCAACACCAGCGTTGGAAGAAATCTGGCGAATCGGTTCTTCGAGCGAACGCAGAACGATATTCACACCGACCATTTCATCCTCGGGTGCCTTAAAGTTATCAAGCACTTTCATTGAGCGAAGCAGGGCTACACCACCACCTGGCACGATGCCTTCCTCAACAGCAGCGCGGGTAGCATGCAAAGCATCCTCAACACGAGCCTTCTTTTCCTTCATCTCGGTCTCAGTTGCGGCACCTACATTAATGACAGCCACACCACCGGCAAGCTTAGCCAGTCGCTCTTGTAGTTTCTCTCGGTCATAGTCTGAGGTAGTATCTTCAATCTGCTTACGAATTTGACCAATACGACCTTTAATTTGATCTTTTTTGCCAGAGCCTTCTACAATAGTAGTGTTATCCTTGTCGATTGTAATCTTCTTGGCTGTACCCAAATCAGACATAACCGCGTTTTCGAGTTTGAAGCCCTTCTCCTCGGAAATAACATTAGCACCAGTCAGAATAGCAATATCTTCAAGCATGGCTTTACGACGATCACCAAATCCCGGAGCCTTGACTGCTGCCACTTTGATAGTTCCACGCAGTTTATTAACAACAAGTGTAGCAAGCGCTTCGCCTTCAATGTCCTCAGCGATAATCATTAGTGGTTTACCATCCTGTGCAACTTTTTCCAAAAGCGGAAGGAGATCTTTCATATTGGAGATTTTTTTGTCATAAATCAGAATCATTGGGCTTTCAACAACAGTTTCCATTGAATCAGGATCAGTTACAAAATATGGTGAGACATAACCGCGATCAAATTGCATACCCTCGACAACGTCCAAAGAGGTCTCGGCTGTCTTAGATTCCTCGACTGTAATAACACCATCATTACCAACTTTCTCCATAGCTTCGGAAATCAAGTTACCAATTTGCGAGTCGTTGTTGGCTGAAATAGTACCCACTTGAGCAATCTCTTCTTTACCTGAGACAGGATTGGACATCCTTTTTACCTCTTCACTGACAGCTACTACAGCCTTATCAATACCACGTTTGATAGCCATTGGGTTATGGCCTGCAGTTACATTCTTAAGGCCCTCACGGAAAATAGCCTGAGCAATCAGAGTAGCGGTTGTCGTACCATCACCAGCATCATCGGATGTTTTGGAAGCAACCTCCTTAAGCATCTGAGCGCCGATGTTCTCAAAACGGTCTTCCAGTTCTATTTCTTTAGCAACTGTAACTCCATCTTTGGTAACTGTCGCTGAACCAAATTTCTTATCGATAACAACATTACGGCCTTTTGGACCAAGCGTTACCTTTACCGTATTAGCCAATTGATCAATTCCAAGTTTCAACTTGGAGCGAGCGACTGTATCAAAATCAATTAATTTCGCCATAATTTATTCCTCCGTTCTTTTTTAACTTTCTGCGATTATTGCAAAAATATCAGATTCGCGCATTATAAGGTAATCCGAACCAGAAATTGAAACTTCGGTCCCACTATATTTGCCGTATAGAACCTTGTCGCCCTTCTTGACTTCCATCGGTGTCTTTTTCCCTTCTTCAGTACTGCGACCAGAGCCAACCTCAATCACTTCACCCTGCATCGGCTTCTCTTTGGCCGTATCAGGGATAATGATTCCGCCCTTGATGGTTTCAGCTTCTTCCATTGGCTGGATCACAACTCGATCTGCAAGCGGTTTTACCTGCATTTTCTTACCTCCTGTTTCAGAGTGGGAAACAGTTTTCCCTCCTCTTTGTTTATTAAGAATACTGTTACTGTATGTAACCATTAATTTTTTACATCACTAAGTTATCTTATCATAACACTTTCACTATTATTAGCACTCGTTTGAGTTAAGTGCTAACAACTTGTCGAATATATATTAAACAAGCTATCTGTCAAGAAGTTTCTAAAAAAATATTTTTATGTTCAAATTTTGAACACAAAATCAAAGAATCTGCAAATAAGACTTAAGGATAAGTCTCATAACATCTTATTTCGTTGGATTTCTTCAAAAAAGAGACCGGTCGTAATGACCGGCCTCTTGTGGCTATAATTTAATGCTTCTTTTGGTTTATTTGATTAAAACCATTTTCTTCGAAGCTGTAAAGTCACCAGCCTTAAGTCGGTAGAAATAAACACCTGATGCATATTTGGAAGCATCCCATTCAATCTGCTTGATACCAGCTTCGCTCTTTCCATTCCACTCTTGCACTTCGTGACCAAGGATATCATAGACTGTCAGGTTCCATTCCGAATTTACTGGCAAGCCAAACTCGATAGTTGTAGTAGGATTGAACGGGTTGGGGTAGCACTGGTGCAGCCAGAAGCAAGTAGGTAGATTAGTTATTTTACCCGTCATATTCAGGCCATTATAGCTACCGACTTCAACTCTATTTATGGTGTGACTACCATTCAGTTGAATAATCGGACCGGACTCAAGATATGAGTCGCCCTTCATATTGTAAATGAGCACTCTTGTAGAGGTGCCATCATAATGATAACGCAGATCCATATTGGAGGTAGAGGCGTTTTCATGCAAGGTCGGCTCTGTCTGACCTTTAACAATCATAAAGATTGCTCCAATCTTTCTGTCTGTATTAGTAACTGAAACCACATCACCATCGACAGAAAATTCGGCTTCAAAGACAGCATTCGGATCCAGCTTGGGAACAGGTGGAGCATCTCCAACAAGAACACGAATCAAATAAACCATATCACCCACTGTGAGCGGTAACCCATCGGAGTTCACATCAGAAGCTGCTGTTTGTCCTTCCAAGTTTACCGTTAGAGCTGAAATGCCGAAAACAAAGTAGTTGGCGTAAACCACAGCGTCAGCGACTTCGTAGACGATACCATTAAGATTCATATCACCGCGAGCATCAACTGAATCGGCACAGATAATATCAATACCGCCGTTTGTAAAATCAACACACCGTTGAGGGGCTGGTTTACCTTCTCCACCACCGGTCAGACAAGAATCGTGCACTCCAAAGTATCCCGGGACACCATAGGAATAATCATGGATAGGGTTCAACTCGAAGTCGTATATGGACCGCGAAACCCACAAAGTATCACCACTCTGAGAAGAGAATGAGTTATCGGCGCAATCTGCCCAATAGAAACTCACTGGTACATACATGCAATTGAAAGTGCGATCATTGCTGACAAGGAAATCAACTGAAGCCAGCACGCCTGTCATGCCTTGCATGAAGCAACCCGGATGATTTGCGCCATTGTTGGTCTCGGCAATACCGACGATTCGTAACAGTCCCGACGGACACGCATTTCCACAGTTACCGATATCACCATAGCGATAGGCAAAATACTCCCATCCGCAATTCTCAAAAAGCTGTCCTGGCGTAACCACTCCCGGCATCAAAGCACTCTCATCATAAGTCAACAGAAGGTCAAATCCACCAAGTGGTTTTCCTGTACCATTGAGATAGATATTCATTAGAGTATGCTGACCTTGGTATGCGTTATGAACTTTTTCGGCCTGGACATGTAAACATTCATCAATATTAATTTCTACAAAGACCGAATCAGTAGTCCACGCTCCACAACTATCAACTGCATACACTTCAAAACTATACCATCCTGCAGTGTCAGCTTGAAAACAGATTCCTGATCCTTCGACATACTCAGCATTAGAGGAAACATCTACAGAATCCAGATTGCCATCCACGTCAAAAATTTCAGCGTCAAAACAAACATTTCCCTGTTGCGTATGGAAAACTGTAAGGCTGTCATCCATCTGTATAGTTGGAGCATCATTGATAGT
The DNA here is from genome assembly GCA_034659895.1 of Candidatus Zixiibacteriota bacterium. Taxonomy (GTDB): domain Bacteria; phylum Zixibacteria; class MSB-5A5; order GN15; family FEB-12; genus B120-G9. The sequence continues at coordinate 19,215 of JAYEIF010000042.1, read as the reverse complement.
GATATTAATTGTCGCAGTGTCGTAATATTTCACACTGCAGGAGTCAACAGCCTCCATCACAAAGACATAGGGGCGATCACCCGGTGGAACTGTAAAGCAAATCTCTTCGTTATTTGAATCATACGTCCCATTTTCAGTCAATAATGAACAGGACACCAGATTATTATTTGGGTCGGAAGAAGATACAGGCCAGCAAATTGTACTACCAGACTCACAGAAGAAGTAGCTTGTATCATCGCCGGCATCAACTATAGGCGAGTCATTTATATTGAAGGTGACAACGAAAGTCCCCTCGCAATAGGTCTGACAGGAATCCAAGCACTTAACGACTATTGTGTCAACTTCATCGGTGGTTGGTATGTGTGTCCAAAATCCATCGACAATAGAACCAGCACCACTGACTATTTCACAGTAATTAAAATTACCGTCAACATCGCTGGCGCCTACCGGCAGAGTAACCTCGGAAGGAGCGCACTGGAAGAAAGCAGTATCATTTGGCAATTCACATACTGGCGGGCTATTGAGGGTTACTGTTACCAACACAGTGTCTTCATCAGAAGCATCACACTCATCAATAGCGCGCACAACAAATGAATATACTCCAGCAGTATCCGGAGTGAAACAGACATTGTTGCTATTTACTGACCCTGGGCCAATTACAAGATAGCAGGTATCGAGATTGTCATTTGAATCACTAAATGTAACATCAAAACAAATCTCAGAAGCTTCACAATTGAACTCGGCAATATCCTCGCCCGCATCTACTACAGGAGGCTCGTTCAAATCGATGACAATATCAACCGTATCAACATCACTTGCGTTGCATTCATCGGTTACCCCTACTATGAACTGATATGTCCCAGCAGTATCCGGAACAAAACAGAGGGTGTTCACAGCAGTATCCAAAGTTGCCACGCCTCCCAAAAGTTCTTCAGTGGCAATGTTAGTATCAGGGTCTGAAACTGTGTAGTCTAAACAAACATCAACTGGAGCACACAAAAACAGCGAGGTGTCATTGTCAAGGGCAAGGGTAGGACTGCTGTTCAGTGTTACGTTGTAAGTCTTTGATACAGTATCAGCGACATTACAGGAATCTTCTACAGCTGCGACAACAGAGTAAGTGCCTGATGCATTAGCGTCAAAACACCAGTTGCCATTAGCGTCAACTGAACCCGCACCGGACAGTCGCGACCATGTAAGCGCACCACCATCAACATCACTGGCACTAAACTGATAACAGATCTGAGCAGCGGCGCACATGAAAGTATCTACCGCACTGCCTGGATCATCAGCCACCGGCGAGGAATTGATAGTAGCATCAACCGTGAACGTACAAGTATCAGCTCCGCAATCTGAGGCAGCAACAACAGTTAATTCATAATGTCCGCTTGTATCGGCAGGGAAACAAA
>JAYEIF010000042.1:0-17706 GCA_034659895.1 Candidatus Zixiibacteriota bacterium | reverse complement strand
CTGTCCAACTTCCTTCGGTAGCATCAAAACACCAGTTGCCATTAGCGTCAACTGAACCCGCACCGGACAGTCGCGACCATGTAAGCGCACCACCATCAACATCACTGGCACTAAACTGATAACAGATTTGAGCAGCAGCGCACATGAAAGTATCTACCGCACTGCCTGGATCATCAGCCACCGGCGAGGAATTGATAGTAACATCAGAAACAACTACACAGGAATCATCGCCGCAGGCTGTCTCTGCAAGTATATGTATCTCATAATGTCCGCTTGTATCAGCAGGGAAACAAACATTGCCAGCGTCATAAGTTCCAATAGGAGAAACTGTTACTGTGAGTCCACTTCCATTGATACTGACAGGGACACAAATTGTGTCAGTTTCACAGACGAAGAAATCCTGTTGGGCGGGACAATTGATTGTTGCTGCTTGACCAATTTCAACGTTAAATGTCAATTCACAAGTATCAGCGCCACACTGTGTATTTGCAATTACTTCTATATTATAAGTTCCAGAAGTATCAGCAAAGAATCGAACAGCTCCTGCATCATAGATACCATATGACACTGACACTGAAGCAGAATCAGGGGTTATGTTGAGAGATTGTATTATGGAATCAGCGTTGCAGAGGGACACATCTAATGCCTCAGTCGGACAATCTATAACGGCTACTTCACCAAAGGATACCGTTACCTGCACAACATCTTGAGCTGTCTCACCGCAGGAATCAGTTACTCCAACTGTAAACTCATATATTCCGTCAGCGGATGGTGTGAAACACATCACATCGTTGGCGGTGTCTATCGAACCATAACCGGAGATCATCGTCTCTGTCAAACCAGACATGCCATCTGGATCATCAGGTGTGTATGATACACAGATCTCCTGTGCCTCACAAAGGAACAACGATGTGTCATCCTGAGCTACAACTGTTGGAGCTGAGTTAAGAGCTACATCAATTGTAACAGTATCGTTATCTGTCTCGCCACAGTCATCGGTGGCTTGCAAAACAAAATCATAACTGCCTGTACCTGAAGGCGTAAAGTAGATATTAGTACCGTCGTATGTTCCCAAACTACCCAACAACTCGCAGGTTGTCAGGTTGTTGTCAGGATCACTACAAGAAGCCGCCCAAGAAATCGCACCAGGAGCGCACTGGAATATCGATTGGTCAGAACCAGCATCGGCTACTGGTGGACTGTTGAAAGCAACATCAAACTCAATTTCACAGGTATCAGCATCACACTCAACTTCAGATATCACTGTGATAATATAAGTCCCTGCTGTGTCTGCCTGAAATTGTAAGTTTCCTCCCGCATAACTGCCAAAGGATGTGGAAACTTGTGCTGTGTCTGGAGTAATCGTCAATGGCTCACTTATAGAACCAGAAGCACATATAAACTTCTCAATGGCGCCAGCTGGGCAATCAATTGCGGTTGCGTCTCCAAAATTAACTGTTACCTGCACAACATCTTGAGCTGTCTCACCGCAGGAATCAGTTACTCCAACTGTAAACTCATATATTCCGTCAGCGGATGGTGTGAAACACATCACATCGTTGGCGGTGTCTATCGAACCATAACCGGAGATCATCGTCTCTGTCAAACCAGACATGCCATCTGGATCATCAGGTGTGTATGATACACAGATCTCCTGTGCCTCACAAAGGAACAACGATGTGTCATCCTGAGCTACAACTGTTGGAGCTGAGTTAAGAGCTACATCAATTGTAACAGTATCGTTATCTGTCTCGCCACAGTCATCGGTGGCTTGCAAAACAAAATCATAACTGCCTGTACCTGAAGGCGTAAAGTAGATATTAGTACCGTCGTATGTTCCCAAACTACCCAACAACTCGCAGGTTGTCAGGTTGTTGTCAGGATCACTACAAGAAGCCGCCCAAGAAATCGCACCAGGAGCGCACTGGAATATCGATTGGTCAGAACCAGCATCGGCTACTGGCGAATTGTTGAAGGCAACATAAATTTCAAATTCACAGGTGTCAGCAAGGTCACAGGAATCAGTGCAAATGTACTCAATACTGTTGATCCCTTCGACTGGAGTAAAGCAGACACTATCGCCATCAAGTGTTCCCTGAGAGACCTGACGAGATGCCAAGTTGTTGTCGGCATCATAGCTACTAAACCCAGAAACACAGATTTCGTTGAGATTACAGACGAATATCGTATCATTAGTAGGACAACTTGCGACAGGTGCGCTGTTTAGTGCAACCGTCACATTGGTAGTACACACAGCGGTTTCATTATACGTGTCTATTGCCGTTAGAATAATCTCATAATCTCCGGCTCCAGTTGGTGTAAAACAGACTGTGTCACCGCTTAACACTCCCATGTTTACAGAGCAATCATCCAGATTTCCGTCTAGATCATAGCAGCTGAATCCCGAAAGACAGATCTCTTCTAATTCACACATAGAGAAGGAAGCCTGATTGGCACAGTTCACTTCCGGCGGACTATTACAGCTTACAACGGGCAATGTCATTGAGGCATCAGAACAACATACATCTCCAGGACAACCAGAATTGACATTGCACGCCGTGAGTTGTACGGTGACTGTTTCTCCTGGATTAACTCCCGATGTTACATGGAAAACCACAGAATCAAGAGTGTTATCGCCCACAATGGTGCCATTAGTAACACTCCAGAGCCGGTCATCAGCGCTGGAAGTGTCTCTACACACATAAGTATGAAACGTGTCAGCACAGAGTGTGTCATAGTCGCAGATAATCAATGGTACAGGTGGAAGACAGATAGTACTGTTCTGAACACTAACATTCCCACCACCACCGCCGCTTCCATCAAAGTTATTCATTCCCATATGGTATGGCGCTCCAGATACGGAAGCTGAGCCATTTCCTACACCCCAGCCATCATCATTGCCCTCAGGCAAATGACCTCCCCAAAAGACCCCAACGCTTCCGGTAGTATCGGTTGTGAAATAGACCTCCACATTCAAGATACGATTCGACTCTGTACCACTGAAATAGTAATTACCGACTGAATCAATTGTAGCGTTATAGGCCATCAGATACTGATCATTATCATATACAAAACCAGGGTTTACATTTGTAAAGAAATCCGTCGGTATACTTCCTGAATAATTGAAGGAATCAGTAGGATCAGGAAGTAACAGTGAATCATTAGGTAAACTGCAACCTGTTGGAGGGGATGTTCCGGAATCACCGCAAGGTCCACCAGCCACCCATATTGCTGAATCCTCCGTAACATTATAGCTGGTTAAATAGTCTATAGTATGGATAGTTGACTTGGTCCAATCCATTTCTATAGTGAAATAGTGATTTGTGCTAGCCGATGTATTGGAGATAAAAGCCCGGTAGGGTACCGACCGCCCTTCACTGTAACAAGAATTGCTGGCGTTGATATTCCCATTGGACCACTCCGGTGGGGAAGTTACCGTGCCGTTTTGTAACTGGTCAAGATTGGTAGGCGGAACAAAGAAAGTTGTCGAGGCAGTCAAGTCTGATGTTTCACCAATAGCGGTCAGCAGTAATTCATCACTTGTTCCTTCATAATTCACTATCCATGAGGTGCCAAAATCACCAATATTATCACTGTTTAGCAGCCAAGGTTCACCGCCATCTCCTGTAATAGGAGTCCCATCTAATTCAGTGACCTCGACAGTAACAGCTTCATTAGATCCAAACGAAATCCCATCGATATCAACAGTGGAACCTATCTGATAGCTCGTAGTATCGGTAACAATATCAGTGGCAAAAGCCGAAGAACCGAACACAGTAGACAAGAAGAAAGCACAAGCGATTAAACTAATAGTCGCATTCGTATATTGCCGTATCCTGTTAATGGGCAAAAAGCCATTTAAGAGCTTCATCATTTTAGTTATAATAGAATGCATTATCAAAATTACCTCCATCGTCTCTTAAATAATTAAAAATTTCATTTTTTTCTAAACTTAAAGGCGAGGACTTAATATTGAGAAAATATCAGATGTAAAGTTACTACCTGAGGTCTTATTAAAATCTATAATTGATAGTTATCTCACCCGATAATTGGTAACGGGGTTGAAAAAGCCAGCAGATAAAATAATTGTATAAAACTTTGATTTGCAAACCTAATACGCCGTTACCGCTTCCCGATTTTTACCTCCTACAAACACGACCTAACTGTTTTCACTATCATCCTCATAACTGAATTAATAGACTCATCATATTGATAGAGTCTCCATCCGAACCAATAAAAAATGTACTACTTCATTGTTTACTGTTTAACTATAGAAAATCAACGAACGTCAATAAAGAAAGGTACATTATATTCCTCGAACGATACAGTTTTTCTACATTTATATGATATGACTATTTAGGCTTTTAGTCAAGGCTTTTCTGCATTTTAGAGCAAGAAAAAACGAAAAAAAATGGCATTAATAAGTAGGGTCTGCTGAATAAACTATAAGTTCTTTGTTCATAAATAGATAAGCATGTTTTGTATTGTTTCAAGTGAAAGGGTTTTGTTATAAATAGCTTAAAAGGCTTGTACTTGATAAACATTCTACTCGCGTAGCAGCGGGGCTTGTCTCCGCTGTGTGTATAGAAACGGGCGACACAAGGCCGCCCGCTACGCGCCCGCCAAAGGCGGGGAGATTGTGGTACATAATAACTAATTATTCAACAAGCCCTAAGTAATGCCACGGGGGAACAGCAATAAGCCCGTGAGTCATAATAACTTACGGGCTTTATTTAATGCGGATGGCCGGACTCGAACCGGCACGGATTGCTCCACTACCCCCTCAAGATAGCGTGTCTACCAGTTTCACCACATCCGCAATCTTTTTTATCTTAAGTAACAGCTCTATTGGCCGTCAGTACTTTTTGGCGATACCGGACTTGTCGACATCCTATTTTAAGGCAGAAGTATCACCCATTAATGCTCCTGCTGAATCAGCGGCTTGTTGCATGCGCTGCTGTTCAAGGGCTTTCTCTCGTTCAGCCTGAGCCTGTTTGGTCACTACCGATTCTGTACCTTCACCACCACCAGCTACTGTGCGAGTACGATTACCTGTTGACAAGAATGCCAGCCCAATACAATTAACCATAAAAAGAACAGCCAGGATTGTTGTCGCTTTTGACAAAAACGATCCGGCACCACGGCCACCAAAAACAGCTCCGCCAATACCTCCGCCGCCACCGCCTCCGAATGCGGTTCCAGCAAGGCCTTCGCCTTTACTCGATTGAAGCAACACCACCAAAATGAGGCCAATGCTGACAATCACATGAAAAATTACCCAGGCAACAAACAAGTAACTAACCTCCGTCTAAACAGCATTAATAATCCCAATAAAGTCGGCCGCTTTCAGCGATGCTCCGCCAATCAGGCCGCCATCAATATCCGGTTGCGACAACAAGCCAGCCGCATTCCCCGGTTTCATTGAACCGCCATACAAAATAGGGAGTGCCTCAGCGGCCTCGCTGTCGGTCGCCGCAACCTTCTCCCGTATGAACTTATGAACCTCTTGAGCCATCTCAGGCGTAGCTGTTTTACCAGTACCTATTGCCCAAACCGGCTCGTAAGCTATAACCGACAGTTTAATCATATCGGCCGTAAACCCTGAGATAGTCCCTTCAACCTGACTTCCAATTACCTTGTCGGTATCGCCAGCTTCTCGCTGTTCGATTGTTTCACCGACACAAATAATCGGAGTCAGCCCTTTAGCGAGTGCCAGTTTGGCTTTCTTGTTAACCAACTGGTCAGTCTCGCCGTGGTACTTTCTCCTCTCAGAGTGACCTAATATAACATAAGTTACCCCGGCTGTCAAGAGCATGTCGGCCGATATCTCGGCAGTATAAGCTCCCTTCTCCTGAGCCGACATATCCTGTGCTCCAACGGCTATATGAGTATCAGAAGTGAGCTTAGCGGCATATTGTAAAGATGTATATGGAGGGCAAACAAGCACAGTTGCTTTGTCGTTTTTGGATTCACCTTTCAATATAGCGGAAATTAAGTCCCCGGTCTCTTGAATCGTGCCGTTGAGTTTCCAGTTACCGGCAATAATAGTCTGACGCATAATCACACCACCCCAACTTTAGTTTGTCCAGTCAGAGCTGCCACTCCGGGCAAAACTTTGCCTTCCAAAAATTCCAGCGAGGCTCCACCGCCTGTTGAAATATGGGTTAATTTATCATTAAGTCCAGCTTTGGATACCGCACTTGCGGAGTCCCCACCTCCAACTACTGTAGTAGCGCCATCGTCGGTAAGTTTTGCCAGTAATTTTGCAATTGCCATTGTTCCCTCTGCAAATGGTATATGTTCAAAAACACCCATTGGACCATTCCAGACTATTGTCTTCGCACCAGCCAATTTTTCAGAGAATAACTTTATAGACTCCGGACCGATGTCAAGTCCTTTCATACCATCGGGGATTTTATCAAGATTAACGACTTTAGTGGATGCGCTGTCAGAGATCTCGTCTGCTATGACTGCATCTGAGGGGAAAATCAATTCGGCTCGAGAGCTTTTGACTTTCTCGATTATTTCCTTGGCTAAATCAACTTTTTCCTTTTCCACAAGCGAGTCACCTACTGCATAGTTCATTGCCTTAGCAAATGTGAAAACCATGCCACCGCCAATCAACAGCATATCGACTTTGTCCATCAGTGCGGTAATGACATCAATTTTGCCGGAAATCTTTGCCCCACCGAGAATTGCGGCAAAAGGTCGCCTTGGATTGGTTAGAGCTTCTCCCAAATACTTGAGTTCTTTTTCCATGAGGAATCCCGCAACAGCCTGACTTGTATATCGAGTTACACCTTCAGTGGAAGCATGAGCGCGGTGGGCTGATCCAAAAGCATCATTGACATAGATATCCGCCAGAGAAGCCAACTTCTGAGCAAATTCCGTGTCATTCTTCTCTTCTTGGGAATGAAAACGAAGATTCTCCAACAACAGGCAATCGCCATCTTTCATCTTATCGACAACATTAGCCGCTTCAGGTCCTATACAATCCTCAGCAAAGCCAACATCACGCTTCAGTAGCTCTGAAAGACGCTTGGCTACCGGACGAAGTGAAAGTTCTGGGACATGTTTTCCTTTCGGACGTCCCAGATGAGAACAAGCAATCACCATACCACCATCTTCAAGAATCTTCTCAATAGTTGGCAAAGCGCCTCTAATCCTACTGTCATCAGTGATATTCTGATTATTATCGAGTGGAACATTGAAATCTACTCGTAACAGCACTCGACGTGAACGGAAATTGATATTAGCTACAGTTACTTTATTCATGAGTACTCCTTTGTAGTAAAATAACTACATCATCATCCTCATCATATCAACCATGCGGTTGGAGAAACCCCATTCGTTGTCATACCAACTGAACACCTTAACAAATTTTCCCTGAGCCATAGTCATTTTACTGTCAAATATCGAACCGTGCGGGTTACCAACTATGTCAATTGAAACAATCGGGTCTTCCGAGTATTCAAGCGCTCGAGATAATTCTGGTGTGCCTGAAGCTTTTTTCATAGCCGCATTGATTTCTTCAGCAGTTGCTTCTTTCTCTAACATTACAGCGAGATCAACCATCGATCCATCGGGAGTTGGCACTCTTATTGCGCAACCATCCATTTTACCCTCAAGCTCAGGGATAATCAGCGCAATAGCCTTAGCCGCTCCAGTTGTTGTCGGCACCATGGATACTGCCGCTGATCGTGCTCTACGAAGGTCTTTATGCGGGGCATCAAGCAGACGTTGATCGCTAGTGTAGGAATGAATGGTAGTCATAAAACCACGCTCAATACCAAAGTTGTCCAGAAGAACTTTGCACACTGGAGCAAGACAATTAGTTGTGCATGAACCTATCGAAATGATATCATGTTTGGATTTGTCATACTGGTCAGAGTTGATTCCGGGAATGAATGTTCCATCGTGACCACTTGCGGGTGCTGAAATAAGGACTTTCTTTGCTCCCGCTTCAATATGCTTCATGGCTGTTTCTTTTGTCCTAAATAAACCGGTACACTCGAGAACTACTTCCGCACCGAGCTTCTTCCACGGCAATTGTGCAGGGTCTCTTTCTGCAATGATGGGAATCGACTTTCCATCAACTATCAAATTATTACCTTCAACTTTTACATCACCCGGATAGTTACCATGTACTGAATCATATTTCAGCAAATACGCCAGAGTCTCAGCGCTAGTAATATCATTTATACCTACGAACTCGATGTCCGTACCTTTGGCCGCTCTGAACACAAGACGACCAATTCGTCCAAAACCATTGATTCCAACTTTCATTTCTACCTCCTTAGTAGTATGCAATCCTTTTTACAGCTTATAAATATATTTTAATCCAATACAAATTGCAAGAGCATCATAATTGCGAACAGTTAATAATGAGCTGGAGAAACCAATAGACATATATTTCACTGATGCTTCCAGTCCCAGTACACTTGAGAAAGGCCAATCGATTCCGCCACCAAAAACAAAATCGAAGTCGCTCGCTGTCTGCTCGCCATAATACTCGTAGTATGTGCTATTAGTAGTAAACTGGACCGTGCGCCGCCCATAATAAAAACCACCACCTAGTGTCAAATATGGTTGTAATCTTATTTTCAGCGATGCCAGCGGGTAAAGCTTGGCTTTCACGAGGATGGTATATACAAGCAAGTTCCCTGCGTTTTCTATCTCATTTTCGAGGAAAGTAACCGATCCACGATTGACTATCCCTAATGCGCCCTCAATCATCATCGGCTGGAATATCCTACGAGCGTAATAGCCTTCAAAATAAAAACATTCATCCTTGATATTTGACTTGAAATTATCGGTAGAATCAGATAACGGCGATGCGTCCCCTCGATTGCTCCATACTCCTAACCGCACTCCGGCTTGATGTCGCTGATTATATCCTGATTGTGCCCAACTAGAAGAAGCAACTACAAGAGCCACAAAGATAAACGTCCAAATAAATCCACTTCGCACAATATACCTGCTATTAACTATCGAAAAACATATTTCAATTGGCTATTCCGATTCTACACTGGAATCATAAAAAATCAACCTGTTTGTATTATAATCGAACAAAACACAGAAATTCTCCAGTATCATATTACCTATATTACCAGCAAAATGCTCTGATCCAGATATTCCCTGTCCCCGATCAGGTAGTACCACACGCGGGGATTGTAAAATAGTATTGCCAAATCTAAAGGAATCTGCATAGGCAGTCTTGCCATCAATTCTGCCGCCCACTCCGCCCAATCCACTGGGGTTGTCGTTGATGTCGTCAAGTTTCTCCTCCAAATGGTATCTATCCACAAAGCTACGGTGCAGAACCAATCCATAAGCATTGCCCAAATCAACCATAAATTCACCCTTGATGCCGTTGAGTTCCCCGCTAATAGTCGGAATCAGCATAGTTAGTTGAAAATCAACTACATCCCCTCCCTGTGGAGGCTCAAAGCCATCCGGATTGAACACCGTCAGAGTGGATTCACTGTAGTTTACCATAACCGGAAAGCGTGAAAGAAAATCATGCCCAAGTATTCCGCCAAATTCCTGATTATCATTTAAGGAACCGTCGAACATCGACAAGTCCATAGAGCCGGCAATTTGATTAAGCAGTGTCAGAGAACCAATGGAAATTGAGTCCGGACGTACAAGATCTACCTCCTCGTAACCAGTTATTCCGGCTACAGGGAGTGAACCCTCCTTGTGCAGATTAAGATTAGCGATGGCAGAAGTGTGGAAGATATTTGCCGAGGAGCCCGAATCGATGATGAACCAAACTTTCTTTACTCCATTTATTGTAGCCTTCAGCCAAATGTGACCAAGGCGATATTCAAACGGAATCGTAATCGATGCCACTGAATCATTGAAACGGTAATCATTAACAAGATCGGTAGGCATTGCAAACATTGACGAATCAATATGTATATTTAACTCTATCCTCTCCGTTTCCAATGATGTAAAAAGCGGAACATTTTTGAATGATGTATGAGAATAATACGGGACAAGAACTCCACCAACCGAATGGTAATCGCCAAGTTCTGATATCGATTCCATATTGTCGAGTTTGTCGAACATATATCGCCTCAGACCACTCTCCATATCAATGAGCACGCGGACTGTATCCTGATACAGCGGATAAAAGGCGATTTCGTGGAATTTCTGCCCATCATACTCTTTCTGTCCAAGATATTTGCTCCCACCTTCAATACGATCAGGTAGCAAATATGACGAAGATTCAAAGAAGATATTTGAAAGCAACGCTTTTTTTTCGTAGCCGACCAGCTCTGAAACTCGTCCATTGTGGTCCTTCTGCCATGCATTGTGTCCATCGTAAGCCTGCACAAGCACGATATTACCTAATGAAATCTTCAAATAAAAATAATCAGGTGATGCGAACAGCTCGTAAAACCGCCCGCTCTGACCGTTGAGGTTAACATTTCCTTCAGCGCGGAATGACGTAATATGCTTAAGCGAATCAAGTGCGGTTTGCCCTCCGATCGACTGCACTAACAGCGAATCGAGATTAGGCGATGCAAAATTAACACCGGCAATCAATAGAATGAACACAAGTAAGAAGTTGAACATAATAACAGACCTTTCCATTTCGATTACAGATAAATACTTCGTGCCTGAAAAAACAAACTCAAAAATATACTGATTTGCATTTGCGCCCTTAATGAAATAAAACCGTTCGTAAAAAGCAACTTTAACACTTGTAGCACCATAGAGTTCGCTGTATTTTGACCAACAACATGAATTACATGCTCAAGGCAAAGAGTAACTTCTCATACTTAATTGAGGAATATCCTCTTACAGTAGTTATGACAGTAGCTATTGCTCTGCGTGTAATAGCGATTTTCTTCTCAAAGGGATATATATACACTGACGATCACTTCGAAACTGTCAGTGTTGCTTACCACTGGCTCCAATATGGATTGTGGTCACCTGAAGGTTTCCTGACATGGGGAGGAAGAACTGATCCTAACACTATTGCACGGTGTCCTCTATATACACTCTTCTTATATGGAATAATGAAAGTCCAATTGATATTTGGTGTAAACTCTCTCGATCATTTAATGTATAGTATCCGTGCAGTTCACGGACTTCTGTCGCTAATTTCTGTTTATGCTATATTCAAAATAGTGGCGTTGGTTACCAGCTCCAAGAAATGGGCGGTGATTGGCGGATTAATGTTAGCTGCTCACTTTGCTGTACCAACGCTGTCGGTGCGAACACTCATCGAATTTGTATGTTCCCATTTCTGGCTGTTTGCATTGTATCTTATCTATCGGTACGACAATGAAAGAAGCTCGCGCTATTTGTACATTCTGTTCTGGGCAGGAATACTCTCCGGTTTGTCATGGATGATTCGATTCCAAATTGTATTTGCCGTTATCACTGTGCCGGTGATTTTCCTATGGCAGTACCGACGAATACGAGAAGCACTATGGTACTCAGCGGGAGCCTTAACAATGGTGGCTATTGCCGGACTTCTCGATTATGCTGTGCTTGGGTCGTTTCTGTCGTCCACTCTGCAATACCTTGGGATGGCGATAGATAAACCAGTGGCTGTTGTGAAGGAGCCAGTGTGGGTTTATGTAGCGGTTCTTGCTTCCCTTTTTATTCCTCCTTTGTCAGTTGTAGTATTTTCCATGGCAGGTTTCAAGCGATTTTGGGAACGGCACCGCGTACTGGTGTTCAGCTCTCTGGTTTTTATCCTTGTGCATACGGCTATTAACAATCGACAGGAACGGTTTATGATGCCAATCATACCAGCTCTTATGTTGATAATGGTATTAGTAATCTGGCAGCAGTTTTACAACAATGGCTATCTCTCTCGACACAGGAAGCTATTCAACTCAATGGCTGCTTTTTCGGTTTGCCTAAACCTTATCCTTCTACCGATATTTACAACATTCTATGGAACCAAGGGAATGGTAGAACCTCAGGTTTTGGTGGAACGTTTCTCCGGCAAGGCATCAATTATGTTTGTCTCACCAGAGAAAAAACGTGTGCTGTATCCAAATGACTATGGCGGGTTTGGCGGGTTCGACCGAACCTATTTAAACAAATGGGATAATTTGAAACGCTACCAATCGACATGGGAATCACGTGAATCGTTTGAATACTATGTTTTATATCCAAATGATGCGGATGATTTGTCTCGATATGTTGATTCACTGGAGAAATACATCGGCTCAATGGAAAAGCTCTACTACGTTGGACCATCCACAATCGACATGATACTGCATATTTTGAATCCTCGCCATAATCCCAGAGATGATGCATGGGTGTACCGACTTGTGGAAAAGGGGGATGATTTGTCAAACCGAATCAGACAACCCTGATATTATTAACATAATGATGATAGAACATAGCCCGATAAAATCAGAATTAAGGGGCTGTAACATAGTCAGATGGTTGGTGAATTTACTGTCGTAACTTGATATCTAAAAGAAGAATTACTGAGAGAGACCGAAAATACTTGACTAATACAGAAAATGATGTATATAGCAGAAGAATGTGCGTTGTTAAGCTTCGACCGGTTGCTTGATTTAGAGTAAGGTGTTGCTTTACTTCAGAAAAGCCACTCTTTGTAGCAAAACTAAGTGGCATAATTATTGAAAGAATTGGTTATGGGTTTTCTAAATAAATTGTTTAAGCATCCTCCAGAATCTGCTATGAATCTTGGACGTAACGAACTTTGCTGGTGCGGTAGCGGTAAAAAATACAAGAAGTGCCACTACACGTCTGATCGGAAATACTTTGATGCCAAAATAATGGGGGCAACATGTACTTCCTCCGGATGAAAGAAATAGATAAAAGAGGTGAGTTTCATCTCTATCAAAAGTTTTTAGCAGGGATTAGTATCTCACTGTGGCAAAAGTAAATCCATTTGAAAAACATACGTCGGATTATGAAAATTGGTTTGAAAAGAACCACTTTGCTTATACTTCAGAACTGAATGCAATAAAAGAACAATTACCCAAAAATGGAGATGGCCTTGAAATTGGCGTGGGTAGCGCTCGATTTGCCGCTCCGTTGGGTATAGAATTTGGGATTGAACCGTCCTCACGTATGAGGAAAATCGCAAAACAAAGGGGGATTGAAGTAATCGGTGGGATTGCAGAAAACCTTCCGTTCGCAAACGCACAGTTTGACTATATCCTTATGGTTACAACAATCTGCTTTCTGGATGATATTGGCAAGGCATTTCGTGAAGCTCATCGAGTATTAAAAAAATCTGGATATTTTATTGTAGGATTCGTTGATAAAAGTTCAACACTTGGCAAGTTGTATGAAAAAAACAAGAACGAGAATAAGTTCTACAAGGTTGCTACTTTCTACTCGGCTGATGAGGTTATTTCACACATGAAGCAGGCTGGTTTCGGTGAGTTCAATTTCGTTCAAACTATCTTTCACACATTAAATGAGATAACTGAGGTCGAACCCGTAAAAAACGGTTTAGGCCAAGGATCATTTATTGTGATTAGTGCTAAGAAATAAGAATTTAACAAAAAACAGCTAAAGAAGGAACCTTTTACATAATTGACAGCTTTTATACTGCGTTAATGATTTAAGTAAACAAGTAACCCTGAAAAGAAGTTAACGTTGAGCCTTTCCGTGCACCACACTAACAAACAAAAATCACTCAATTCGGTTGTTGCTACTGAAAAAAAATTGCATAACTTTCAATTCAATAGAGGTTTTTGTCAATGATAATAGTGTCTGGCAAAGAATTGAGAGGTTAAATGAAATCGTTCCTTGACTGCATCCCATGTTTCTTCGAGCAAGCACTCCGTGCTGGACGAATTGCCACCGATGATGAGAAAGTACAAAAGCGCCTTCTTGAAGAATTAGGCAAAAATCTGAGCAATATCTCTCTTGAAAGCACACCACCTGAAACAGGGAGATTGATTTATCGGATGGTGAGAGAAATCACAGGGAATCCTGATCCATTTCGAGAGCTGAAACGCAAAAGTACAGAGCAAGCACTTACATTATACCCATCCCTGAAGACAATAATCGAAGAATCAAATGACAAACTGTTAACTGCAATTCGGCTCGCAATAGCAGGGAATGTGATTGACTTGGGGGCAAGCGCCACATTCGATCTCGATTTAGCAATAAAGGATTCACTGGAAAATAAATTTGCCATTTGTGATTATTCAGCATTTAAGAAATACCTGGCAAAGTCGGAACATATTCTTTACCTCGGAGACAATGCAGGTGAGACTGTCTTTGACAAACTCCTCATTGAGCAGATGAACAAACCGGTTACATACGTAGTTCGAGAAACACCAGTCATTAACGATGCTACTGCAGAGGATGCGATTCAGGCAGGTATTGACAAAGTTGCAACTATTGTTTCATCAGGATCAGATGCCCCGGGTATTATCCCAAGAATATGCAGCCCGGAATTAAGAGAGAGACTAGATAAATCCGACTTCATTATAGCGAAAGGACAGGGAAATTACGAAGGGCTGTCGAACGAGAATTATAGGATATTCTTTTTACTGAAAGCCAAATGCCAAATCATTGCGGATGACATTGGCATTCCAAAAGGTTCTATCATGCTGAAAGGGATAAACATATAAACTAAACGAAAAAACAAACTCTGGAATGATATGGCACTTTATTTTGTGAGGATAAAATGAAAGTTACGATTCTTTACGATAACACATCCCGAGCAGATGGATTACAATCTGACTGGGGTTTCTCCTGTTTAATAGAAGCGTACGATAGAAAAATCCTGTTTGACACAGGTGGCAGTGGATCCATTCTTCTCAAAAACATGGATGCACTAAACGTCTCTCCGCTTTCCATTGAGGAGATATTTATCTCTCATATCCATTTTGATCATACCGGAGGCCTCTCAACAATTCTTGACATCAATGACAATGTCATACTGTATGCTCCTTCTTCACTTCGAGGTGTTTTTCATGTCAAAGAAACAATATACGAAGATAAACCCGCTCAACTGTATGAGCATTTCTATACCACCGGTTTACTGGATAATATAGAGCAGTCACTTGCTATCCAAACCGAAAAAGGACTGGTGGTAATTGCAGGATGTTCTCATCCGGGAGTAGGAAACATCCTTAAATCCGCGGCACAATTTGGTGAACCTTATATGTTAATTGGTGGTTTACATGGATTTGATGAGTTTGAATTAATCAAGGAATTGCCGTTTGTCTGCCCTACTCATTGCACCCAGCATATACCGGAGATACAATCCTTATATCCAGATAAGTATATTCAAGGAGGAGTGGGGACAATTATTGAAATATGATGAATGTCGAGCTAACTTTTTGGAGCGCTTAACTCGCTCCGAACAGAAAGGAAGGTAATAAAATGAATGAAGCCAGAATATCAAACAGGGTTTCTCAAATATCGAAATCAGCAATCCACGAGATGACAAGATTGTCAAAGGAAGTTGATGATGTGGCGTTTCTCTCGTGGGCAAAACCGACCTCAGGAACCCCTGAACACATTAAAGAAGCGGCAATAACAGCTATTAAAAATGGGCAAGTAGATGGATATTCCGAGAATGCCGGCATTGTAAAACTTCGAGAGGCAATTGTCAGAAAGCTAAAAAGGGATAATAACATCGATGCTGACATCTCCCAAATTCTTGTTACAGTAGGTGCAATCGAAGGACTTTCCGCCGCTATTATGGCTATAATTGATCCCGGGGATGAGGTAATTTTATTTACTCCAACATATTCCACTCATATTCGGCAGGTAGTCATCGCTTCGGGAAAACCTGTATTGGTTCCTACAATCGAAGAAGAAAGTTTCGCTCTTGATTTTGATGCTATCAAAAAAGCAATCACTCCCAAAACGAAGGCTATCTTCTGTTGCTCGCCTAATAACCCAACAGGTACGACTTTCTCCGAGAAGGAACTCCGTGAATTGGCATCAATCGCCCTGCAACATAATCTTATGATTATTACGGATGAAGCATACGAATACTTCGTTTTCGACGGTAAAAAGCATTTCTCTATTGGTTCCATTCCTGAGATGAAAGAGCATGTTGTCAGTTGCTATACCTTTACAAAAACCTATGCCATGACAGGATGGCGTATTGGTTACTTGCATGCTGATGAAAAATTGATTCCTCAAATTACCAAAGCGCATATCCCCTTCGCTATATGCCCTCCGGTTGTATCTCAATATGCAGCTCTTGCCGCATTGGAGGGTCCGCAGGATTGTGTCTCAGAATTCAAGGCACACTATCTTGCCGCACGCAATTTGATGTGCGAACGTCTCGATGATCTCGATTCGGTATTCTCTTACCAGAAACCAGACAGCTCTTATCTGATGTTTCCCAAAATACTATTGGAGGAAGGAAAAGACTCGATGTCTTTCTGCAAAAACCTGTTGAAAAAAGGAAAAGTGTCAACAACACCGGGGATAGCCTTTGGACCATCGGGCGAGAGCCATTTGAGACTTTCGTTCTGTGTTTCTTTAGACGAGATAAACATTGCTTTTGACAGGATAAAGGCAATGTATAAATGATGATAGAAAGCCAATCCCTGACTGTGAAAAATTGACTATAAAACCCCAATTTATTAAAAAGGGTAAATAATGTTTGTCTATGGACCAGTTCCGTCACGCAGGTTAGGACGTTCTCTGGGGGTTAGTCCTATTCCACCAAAAACGTGCTCTTACACATGTGTTTACTGTCAATTGGGAAGAACAACTCACCTTCAAATTAAGAGGGAGAGCTTTTTCCCAAAAGAAGATATTCTTGCTGAAATTATCAGTACGGCACCAACAGCCAAAACCGATTTTGTTACTTTCGTTGGTGATGGCGAGCCTACATTGAATCGGGATTTAGGGTGGCTTATACAACAAACCAAAAAGGAGCTGCATCTTCCTGTGGCTGTTATAACAAATGGCTCTCTGTTATTTCAAAAAGACGTCAGAGAAGACCTTTGCAAAGCTGATGTTGTAATCCCCACTTTGGATGCTGGCAATGAGAAAACATTCATTGCTGTCAACAGACCTCATAAGGGTATTGGTTTCGATGCCATGATACAGGGTCTGGTAGATTTCCGTCATGAGTATTCCGGGCAACTCTGGGTTGAAGTTATGCTGGTTAAGGATTTGAATGATACAGAAAAGGAACTGCAAAGCATCAAGCATGCTATTGATATGATAAATCCGGATAGAGTATAT
Organism: Candidatus Zixiibacteriota bacterium; assembly: GCA_034659895.1. Taxonomy (GTDB): domain Bacteria; phylum Zixibacteria; class MSB-5A5; order GN15; family FEB-12; genus B120-G9. Next base: position 522 of record JAYEIF010000042.1, on the reverse strand, counting down.
ACTCTTACTCCTATCCGTCCGCCCGCAGAAAATTGGGTCAAACCATCGGATGCGAAAGATATTCTAAAAGCGCAGGAAATAATTGGAGAGACAATATCTGTAGCAGAGTTGGAAACCGGCAAATTTGGTTTGGAAGAATTCTCAGACGCAAGGAAGGCTATTTTAGAAATTGGTTCACGCCATCCCCTGCGCCGCAAGCAGGCAGAAGAAATCGAAAAATCGTTTTCTGAAGCTGATGTAGTTGGAAAAATGCTTGAGGATAAAGAGTTGGTCAGCATTGAGTACAACGGAGAGGAATACTTGCTCCCGGGTTCTTTTGTTATGGGCAAACAGGATCGCTGACTTGATGTTTGATAGAATATCATTTATGACGGCAATCAATAATTAGGGCTTGTTGAATAATTAGTTATTATGTACCACAATCTCAAATTCGCGCCCGCCTGTCGAGCGGACAGGTAGCGGGCGGCCTTGTGCTGACGTGCCTGTCGGCGCACAGGAAGTGCGCCGTGGCGTGTCGCCCGT